>JAGXNR010000100.1 GCA_019894875.1 Promethearchaeota archaeon
CTTGATATATGTGCTCAATATGAAAAAAAAGTAGTCTTAACTGGAAGAGATACTGGGGGAACTGGCAAGGAATATGCAAAATATATAATGGAAACACTTCAAGATCCTGCTCTTGAAAAAAAATGGAATAGCTATCAAAAATAAAAACAATATTATTTTATAATATAAAAATTTTTTATATTCTTTATACTAGGATTTAGTCTTGTTCATTAATTTTAAATAGAAGAAAAAATATTTCATAATGGACATGTAAATATTTGACATATATTGAAATATTAAATTACTCGAACCTTGTGAAGAATGAGCATAGATAAATTTGTTGAAAGCATTGAAAATTCAATGAAGAGTGGTTATGTCAGTATGCTAATTTTATTAGCTCTTGAAAAACAACCGGCTAATGGCTACAAATTAATGAAAATGATATCTGAGGATACTTTTGGAGAATGGCGACCAACTAACTCAACGATGTATCCATATCTTTCTAACCTTACAAGCAGAGGATTAATTCAATACAAAATGAAGAAAACAGGGCAAAGAGAAAGCAAAGAATATTTCCTCACGGCTAAAGGGAGAAAAATCTTAAAGATGTTGATAGAAAAACAGCAAGAAATGAATAATTCATTGTTAAGTATGATTTCAGTTGTTTTAGACGTCGATAGTCTCCCTAATAATCTACTGGACTTTTTTAGTCAATCATATCGAGAGAATATTCTAATGAATAAGCCTAAAGAAGAAAAAATTGATGTACTTAGCAAAAGAATTGAGATATTAAATTTAATTTTAGAAATCTTCGGAAAGAATAAAGTTGAAATGGAAAAGGAATTAGAAAAACTCAAAAGTAATTAAAACAAAAGTTTCTTTAAATTGTAATTGCAAAATCAGAAATTTTTTTTGTATAATTAATATTCCGACATGTCGAAACTCGACATATTTAAATATTATAGATAATTTAATATTCTATTATCGATTGGTTCAATTTAACATTTTGAAATTTTGTTTAAACAATCTTTAAATGGAATATCTTTAATTATAATTTTATAAAAATATAGAGTAATAGGAACATGGGTGTAATACTAAAACTTGCTTTTCGTAATATGTTAAGACGTAAGCTTCGTTATATTCTTACTACTATCACACTTGTTATTAGCGTTGCTTTGTTTGGTGGGGTTTTGATCGTATCAGATTCATTTAATGTAATGATGTTAGATACTATGGATGATCAATTAGGTAGCGCGGACATCTTAATTAGATCTGCTAATAGTACTGACGGTTGGTTTGACCCAGATGAAATAAACAGTGAAATAGAAGATATAAGTCATATTGAATCAACTGCTTACCGTATTTCAGGTTTCAATGTTTTTATTAGTGCTACTGATAGTGGAAACCAAGTAGAAAATAGCACAAGAACAGGACTATATGGAATTGATCATCAAGATATAGATGAACGAGAATTAGGGGGGAAGCCTTTTATCTTAGATTCAGTGAGTAATGCCGATACAATTGAAGAATTCCTTGAATATACCCATGAAGATACTGGAGATAAAGTAATAGTTATTTCAGAATCACTTAAAATTCAACTAGGAAAAGATCTTAAAGCGAATGATAGTGTTTGGATTCTACCAAATGAGGGAGAACTTCTGGGTTATGACCCTCTATATACAGGTACATGGCTTGAATATACTGTTGTTGCTGTAATACGAGATATTGGAGAAGGCAAAGATTTTGATCCAGAAAATCCTTCAGAGGCTACAATGATGTTTGGAGGAGGAGGAGGGGGACTAGGTATATTTGTAAATATAAATAATGTTCATGAACTAGTGGATGGTACAGAAAATCATACTGGTGAATATAATCTAGGTGTTGTAGGTGTTGATGATATATATAGTGTAGCTTCCGTAGTCGAGAAAATTGAAAAAATTTTAGAGGATCTTAATGATGAGAGAGATTGGAAAGTTAACGACTTGAAATCAGATAATTTAGAGATGATAGCTACTACAATGGGTACAATGGAGACTCTTTTTCTAATTTTTGGTTTAATCTCATTAATCCTCTCAATTATACTAATGATGAATATTTTTAACATTATTAAAAAAGAACAAGAATATGAAACAGGCATGTTCCAAGCAATAGGAGCATCTAAATCTGAAACATTTAAATTGTTTTTAACCCAAGGCACAGTTATGGGGGTACTTGGAGCAACAGTAGGAACAGTATTTTCCTATTTTATATCTTATGTTATTTTTTCAGTCACATTACAAGCAATTCAAAGTATTGCCTCTCAATTCGGAGGACTTACTATTTCAAATTTTGAAATTGTTTTATATCCTGTAACTCTATTAACAACATTTGTAATCGGATTAATCTCTTGTATTGTTGCATCACTATATCCTAGTTGGAAAGCAAGCCGCAAACCTATTATTGAATGTTTAAATCCTATTGAGGAAAGATCTAAAAGAGTGAAAAAACACTATTGGAAAAGGATAGTATTCTTTATTTTAGGGGGTTTACTTATTTTCTCAGGGGTTTGGCTTATGCTTTTCGCTCCTGATACTACATTGGAATTTGGAGCAAGCACAGGATCAATGCCAGGGATGGATCAGGGAATGATAGTTTCAATGTTTGCGCCCATATTAATCTTATTTGGGATTATTTGGCTACTTGTATTGAGTATGAAACCGTTAAACAAGGCTTTTGTGTTTCTGTTTTCTCCTTATTTACGGAAAACAAAACTTTTAACTGAAAAGAATATATTAAGACATCGAAAAAGAACATCCCTTACATTCGTAATGATTGCCTTAACAACGAGTTTTCTTATAGGGATGAGTGTAATGATGGATTCAATAAGAGCTGGTATTGGTACTACCATTAATGACTTTATGGGGGCTGATATTCGACTTTATACTTTTAATACGCCCAGATCTTTCGGAGAAGGTCTTCTTAATCAAACAGGAGTAGATGACGTAATGGGTGTAAGTCATCAAAATGCACAAATTCAAATAAATAATGATTGGATTGGACATAGCTTACTTGATAGCGAATGGAATGAGTCTATAACCATGAATATAATAGATACAGCAAAAATTGCGAGTCATATGACTAAAACTTCTATAATTTCCCCTGCAACAATGACTCTTAATGAAATAATGGATAAACTCAAAATTCGTAATAATATCATAATTGAAAAAGAATTTGCTGATGATTATAATATAAATGTTGGTGGTGATTTTCCTGTTAAATTTTCTTTAGGAACAACCTATGCTAACCTAACTGCTATACTTGATGGAGATGATTATAATGCATATGAAGATACATTTATAGTAAATATGACAGTCATAGCAATTGTTCAAGGCATTCAGGGATTTTCATCACTAGATCTCTTGGGAGCTCAGAGTGAAGGAAAAACTTATAATATGTTTATCTCATGGGAATCCTATGAAGAAATAGCAAATAAAAACCTACCTGGAGGGGGTACTGATATGGTTTTCAGACAATTAACTCAAACTGGAAATCCTATGATGGATATAGTTCAACCAAATTGGTTTAACTTCTCTACTGTAGAATCAATTTTAAATGGTATGAGTGGGATTGATTATTATACCACAAGAATGGATTATTATACACCTGTATTTAATGGTTCATCAATAACTTATGCAAGTTCGGTTACAGGGATTCATACAAATTCAACAGGTAACATTAAATCTGATTTGTACTTTGGAAATAATTATCTTGTAAACAAAAGTGTTGCATATAATGGATCTACAATGGAAGAACTACTCAATACAACAGAGAATGTATGTGTAGTAGATCAAAGCTTCTTAAATAATAATCCAACAATAGGGATTGGAGATAATATAACTATTTTTCCACAACAATTCAACTTGAAAAACATTTCAGCAGGAACAATTCAATATTTCACTACAGCTATCCCTTACATTAATAATTTTTCATCTATTTCAGGAATTACATCAAATTTAAACGACTCTGATGATGTATACCTATCATATGTAAGTGAACAAGAATGGCTTGCATTAAATATTACTGTGAATTTACTGCCTATTTACCTATATAAAACTATAAATGTAACTATAGAAACTTCAGTAAACAGTACTGTTGATTCTCTTGATTTGGAAGTACTTAATATTTATACAAATTCATTTGAAAAGCTAGGATCTATAAAAAATTTTATAGAAACTAACAACTCTTTTAATTTCGATTTAAACCATTATTATATTAATCAAACTGGTGATCTTAAACTAAGAATAGTTGGGTATAATTCCACATATAATAGTAATTATAATTTAACTATTGATAGTCTTAAGTTTGGAGTAGCTGAGTCAATTTTATCAACAATAACTCCAGCTTTATGGCCAAAATTTGAGATTATAGGAATTATCGAAGCACCTACATTATATAATACAGAAAGATATAATTGGTATGCGGGATTTGAAATGGGTTCTGATGTGGGTGGAAATTCAATATACTTAAATTACGAAAAAACTAGAAATATCATCTATTCTGATTATAGAGGATCTGATTATTCTAATGATTTTGTAACCTCAGTATTAGTTCATTGCGATAATCCGGAAAATATTTCCGATTATAAGAACTCTCTTTTTCAGGATTTATATTTCATAACTGGTAGATTTTGGTCAATTGTAGATCTTAAAACTTTCACACTTCAAATTAGAACTAATGTATACGATTGGTTTTCATGGGTAGAACAAGGGGCACATGATGAAGATGTTTTAGAAGAACAAGTTAATTACATAGAAGATCGAGGTTACCTTATAATATTTGCTTTTACAAAATCATTTATGAGTTCTACCTTCAGAACGATGATTAATTTAATCGTTTTCATTACGAATGGTTTACTTATTTTTGCGATAGTAATTGCGATGATTGGGTTAACGCTTCATAGTCTTCTTACAACAATGGCACGTAGAAGGGAAATAGGTATGCTCAGATCAATAGGATTAAGTAAAAAAGGTGTAATTCGTTCAATATCAGGAGAAACATTAATTTTAGCACTTTTAGGTGTATTAACGGGTATCTTTGCTGGTTTAGTTCAAGGATCTTTGATGGTGGATGCTATGCCTACTGGGGGATTTCTCACAGTCACTTGGACAATTCCTTGGACAACTATTGGGATATTGGTAGCGACTGTTTTAATAACTGTAATTCTGAGTTCAAGATATCCCGCTAAATGGGCAGCAAACCTAAATATTATAGATGCTGTGAGAACAAGATAAATAAAAAGGGTGTTAAAAATAACAAGATTGAACAAAGAAAAACGTTCTACAGCAAGGGCAGTTAGGATCGAACCTAATATCGTTCTAGAAGTGCAAGATCTTGTCAAAACTTATACCATTGGTAATTCAACAATTACTGCACTCAATAAAATTAATCTTACAATTACTAAAGGTGAATTTGTCGCAATTGTGGGTCCCTCGGGATCTGGGAAAACAACGTTAATAAATTGCTTAGGTGCTCTTGATTTCCCAGATTCAGGGAAGATTATGTACAATGTTGATGCTAAAGGAATGGGTCTTGATCTTGCACATATGACCAACAAACAACACAAAAAAATGCGATTAAGAAAGATTGGATTAATTTTCCAATTCTATAATCTTTTCCCAATTCTTACAGCATATGAGAATGTCGAGCTTCCAATGATATTAGATAAAAAGGATTCGGAGTTACGAAAAGAAAAAGTTAAAAATCTTTTAAAAAGGATTGGATTAGAGGAACGAATGGGTCATCTACCGACACAGATGTCTGGTGGGGAACAACAAAGAGTCACGATAGCTAGGGCTTTGGTTAACAATCCCCTTATTATTCTTGCTGACGAACCTACAGGTGAGCTCGATTCGGAAACAACCATAAATATTATGAAAATTTTCCTTGATTTAAAGAACACTGGGGAATCAATTTTAATGGTTACCCATAATAATAGAATAGCCGAAATAGCAGATAGGATTATAACTCTTACTGATGGGGAATTTACTAATGAAAAAAAAGGAGGAAAACCAATTAATGAAATTTATAAATTCTAGATTGGGGATATAAATAATGAGGAAAGCTAAAAAAGAGAGGGAAATTCAGTTTTTAAATTCAGTACTTCAAGAAGTAAAAGATTACGAAGTAATAAACCCTAGTACAATGATCCAAACTTTTAATTTAACTAAAGTTTATAATATTACTGAAGGGATTGAAATTCATGCCTTAAATGATGTTAACATAGAAATTAAGAAAGGGGAATTTGTTTCAGTTATGGGACCGTCAGGTTCTGGAAAAACTACCCTTTTAAACATGATTGGAGCTCTTGATAATCCTACAAGTGGGATTGTATACATCAATAGAACAAATATAGCTCATATGAATGATAAACAACTCACAAATTTAAGACTTAAAGAAATAGGCTTCATTTTTCAGTTTTATAATTTAGTACCCGTTCTTTCAGCTTATGAAAATGTGGAACTTCCGATGCTTTTTGCAGGTAGAGCCAAACAAGAAATTGAACGAAATGTTAATAAATTTCTAAATCTTGTCGGTCTAAGTGAGAAGAAAGATTACCTTCCTTCAGAACTTTCAGGCGGGGAGCAGCAAAGAGTCGCAATTGCCCGAGCTTTGTGTAATGAACCTTCCATTTTAATAGCTGATGAACCAACGGGTGAACTTGATACTAAAATGGGTATGGAGATAATTAAATTACTACGAGAGCTTAATGTAGAACTTAATCAAACTATATTGATGGTTACTCATGATCCGACGATCGGTGCTCTTGCTGAAAGAATGTTAAAAATGCGAGATGGAAAGATTATCGACACTGTAATCACTAATAATTAATTTTTATTTAAAAATATATAAAATTATTTCTAATTAAATCTCACTTTTATAACCGATAAAATAAATAAGAGGGATTTTCTACCTAAATAAAGAAAGAATTAATTAATAAGACTGTTTTCATGGACTTTTTTACTCATTTAGTATTTGGAGCACTTATGTATCTTCTTTTTTTGAAGGAGGTTACCTTTGATTATTTGCTTCTTGCAATGTTTTTTGCAATTTTACCAGATTTAGATATATTTATTTTCCCATTAAAACGAATTTTTAAATCAAATTATCTTGACCATCGTTCAGGTTCCCACTCATACATTATAGGAATAGTAATAACCGGGATTATAAGTGCGATATATTCAACTCTAACACAAAAATCCTTTTTGATTGTTTGGATCATTGGGATAATCTTTTATGGAATTCATGTATCACTTGACTTACTCACTACCACCAAAATACCTTATCTCTATCCTATATCTAAAAGAGAATATTGCTTCTATGTTGAAAAAGCAGGTAGCTCGTTTACATTACTAACTTCATGGATATTTATTACAGACCTTTTGATAATTTATTTTTACTTTCCTGATATTTACCTTCTTCTATTAACAATTAATATTTATACCTATTTTGTTCTATTATATTATTCATACCGAATTATAACAAAAGTTTGGATTAATTCTCATCTTAAAGATAATCAGAAATATTTTCCCGGAGTTTTACCCTTTTATTATTATATTTTTGAAAAAAAAAGTTCTCAGAATTCATTATCAGTTCATATTGAAAAAAAGTCCCATTTTTCGGGATCTAAACTTATTTATAAGAACATTTCAATCCTAAACTCAGTAGAAATGGAAATATTCGAGAAAGGAATGGAATTGTGCATGCAGAATTATTACTATGCAAAGTGGACTGTTTTACCAATATTTCTGAAAAAGGAAGGTATTTTCTCAATAAGATTTTTCTTTATGGAGCCAATGGTAAGAGCACGGGCAATGTATATTCAATATGATTTTAGTTTGTCTTCTAAACAAGAAATTGGATATCATCAGAAATTTGGACGCATCCAATCATAAAATGTTTGGGAGAGTGTTATTTAGTAATGTTTAGTTAAATTATATAGTTAAATAGAAACTAAAATTTAAAATAGATATTCTTATGAAAATAATCTTCAGGATTTTCAAATTAGTGAAGAATCTTTTCTTTCAATCCTTATCCCAGACTATGAATCCAATTAAAAATATCGATTTTTTATTTTGAATTGCGGATTTTAGGAGATTAAACTTAAAAAAATTTCAGCTTTTAATTTAAGAGAAAAAAAAATAATAAATCTGCTGAGTTTTAAGATTTTAGATTTATTTAAAGATAAATATAAATATCATTTTTACTTATATTAATACAGACATAGAAAAAATTTGAGACCCTTAAAATCTTAAAGTTTTAGGTTTAATTTTAAACCATATCTCATGTATCATTGTCGTCCTTAATGATTTCAACAATGAAAGTGATAAATATCTTATAGCTATTTTGACAGTGATTCCTTAAAATTGAAGATATTATGAGATTAGAAAAGGGATCATCACTCAAAAAAACAATTTACTATCAAGGAAATAGAGAAATTTATCTAAAAATTAACACCTCATTTCTCTATTCACCTAAGTTAAAATTAAAAAAAGGTTTAAGATAAATGACAATACAAACAGAAAGTAATTCTAATATTTTGAGAACTTATCCTTTCTCATTATTAGATATGGACGGTTTATCGGAAATGTGGGAGAAAATATATGACCCTTACATTGATTTAATCGAGAGCAATATTATTATGCCAAAAAATGATTCTATTACAACATTTAGAAATCACAATTTTGCTCTTGAGAATGAATTTCAGCAAAGAATTGCAGATCTAATTATTATTAGTGAACTTGAAGAACAGATTTCTAAACCTGTTTCTAAGAGTTCAAGAAATAATTTGAATAAATCAATGGAAAAAATCGAGGAACAATATTCTGATGTGGTAGAAAAAATAAATTATAGTCTTAAAATTACCTTTGTTTTTGCCAATAAGAAAATACAACCATTAAAATTAATGCAAATGCTTAAATTATCAATGGAAGTAAATAAATATACTCAATTATTACATAAAAAAGATCTTAAACGATATTCCAAAATAATTCCACAGATTATATTTATATCACTATTTGGTTTTGAAGTTTCAATAGGAGACTATCTAAAAAATAATCTCCATGGAATATTAAATAGGAATATTTCAATTATGGTTGTTCCACCTATTAATAATAAGTTATGGAATAATTATCTTGTTGACCATTCAATCAAAGGCAATACTATTAATGAAAAGCATAGATGGGGTCTGACTTACGATGATTATAAAGCTTTAAGGAATAACGGTGCAGCTAATCAATCCCAAGTAAATAAAATGGAAAGTTATTATAATGATTTAAAGGAGTCTAAAGAGCTCTCAGAATTTAATGATCAACAAGTAAATATTTGGTCTGATGTCTTGAGCATTAAAAATTCTTCTACACTATTGGATATAAATAATTCAAGAAAGGTAATGCAAGAACTAGTAATTGAGTAATTTCTATACTATTATTTTTTTATTTTGTATTTCTTCTTTTTTATTTTTAAAGAATCATCATGATTCAAAATATTATAAAAGTAAATTTAATTTCACTTTATTAAACGAGAAGATTACAATGACTGATGAAGAAAAGATATATCGAGAACTGCAACGTCAGCTTAATCAACAATTTTCATAAATACTACAAAGAAATAGAACTTTTTAATATGTGAAGTGAAGTCTAGCAAGCAAATATGAAAT
>JAGXNR010000101.1 GCA_019894875.1 Promethearchaeota archaeon
CCATACACCAATTACCGCTTATCCCGGAATCTTAAAAGATGTAGAACTGTGGGATTTAGAACACTCTAAAGAAATGGAACAAATTTTAGAAGTTTCAGGAATGCGACCAATTTCTGGAGCAGGCCCAATTATATTAATTGGAGATCACAACGTTGAGCTAACGACAGGATTTACAAGCTTCGAAAGCTATATTGATGGAAAAAATTACGATTTTCTAAAAGAATTAAACATCAAGCTTTGGAAATCGCTACTCGAAAGAATAACTAAACACGGAGTAACATGGTACATGTTAGGGGATATTCTAAGTAGATTATTAGTCGAAATTGGAGCGTTTCAGCCAGAGTACTTACAATTCCTAAAGTCACTAAAACAAACACTTGATCCGCGATTTATTTTAAGTAGAGGAAAGTTTAATTTTTGGGGAGAAAAATAAAAAGCAAATATTATTAAAATTAAAATTAGAATTAGAAAAAGAAGTAAAAAAAATGTTTAGTAAAAGGACTTATCTTGAAAATAACGTTGGGAATATAGTTAAAGTAAAAGGGAGAATTTCTAAAGTAATCTGGCAACATATGACAGCTCTTATTGATTCTCATCCACACATGAATTATTTCGACTTAGCTGATAGTTATCAAATTATAGTTTATACTAAGGACCAGATTTCTTGTGAAGGTCAGATCGAAATAACTGGGAAAGTAACGAAGCTAGAGAGTGATTACAACAATCCTGAAGTCAAAATTAGTGATAAATTTGCTGAATATCATATAATTGCAGATTCATGGAAATGTATTGAAGAATAATTAAAAAATGAGAAAGTTTGAAAATAAATAAAATAATGATAATTAACACAATTAGAATATTAAATAGTGAAGAGGTTTAAGAAAATTGTCTGAAGTATATAAAAAATTAGAAAATATCGTGAAAGAGAAATACATCTCTAATAGTATTTATGTCCGGCACGCCTATTCAAGAAATGTGGATCCCGTTCTACAAGGCGTCCCTGATATAGTAATTAGACCGAAAGATGCTCAAGAGATTGCAGAAATTCTTAAAATTGCAAACATCGAAAATATCCCCGTTACACCTCGTGGAGGTGGGGATTGTGAATTCGGGGGAAGCAAACCAATAGGGGATGGTGGAATCGTATTAGATATGAAAAGAATGAACGAGGTTATCAATTTAGACCAAGAAAATCTTATAGTAACCGTTGGAGCTGGAATTTCTTGGGGAAAATTAAACGAATATTTGTGTCATTATGGACTTTATACGGGTTGTATGGGGCCGGGTTCCGGAATGACTGCGGCGGTAGGAGGCGGAATATCTCATCATTCAGTAGGTGGAGGGGGATGTGCGAAATATGGAGCTTGTACTAATCAATTGGTTTCGTTGGAAGTAGTACTTCCGACGGGTGATATCATTGAAACGGGTTCTCAAGCTAATAAGTATTCTAAATTCCCTTTCAATCGATTTGGTAATGGTCCTGATTTAGCCGGGCTTTTCTGTGGTGACAATGGTATTTTTGGCGTGAAAACTAAAGTTTCGCTGCAAATATTTCCAAGACCACCATTCGCAGCATATAAAACATTTCAATTACCTCGAAAAGAAAGGCAAGTTTCGGCAAAAATAATGACTGAAATTAGGCAAAAGGGAATTGATGTTTACGATGTTATGTATATGATGGATCTAATTGTTAGAATAGGTTGTGAGCAAGGAATGTTTCCGTTTTGGGAAAACTTGAAAAAAAAGAGAGGTGTAATCTTTTATACGATCGAAGCAAATTCGGAAAAAGAATTAGAGGAAAAAGTAAAACAATTAGATAAAATTATGCTAAATAATAAGACAGAAAATTTAGGATCAGAAATTTCTGACGGGAACATGGCTAAATGGCACTATACTGAACAAGGTCATTGGCAATTCTATCATAATTTATGGGGCATGTCTCCTGGCCTGGAACCATTAACAGCAGAATCATTTAGTCCAATCAATTTATATCCTGAGATTTTAAACGATATCGACCAATGGGACATGGAAAATAATGAAGATATGCAAACAATTTTAAATATTACAAAAGCTCGTCCGATTGCAGGGAGTGGACCAATATTGTTAATTGATGGAAATAATGTAGAAATAACGTGTGGTTTTACTAGTTTTGGAAGTTATTTCGATGGAGAAAATCATGAAATTCTCAAGGAGTTAGGTTTAAAGCTCTGGAAATCGTTATTGGAAAGAGTGACAAAAAGCGGGGTTCAGTGGTATATGATGGGTGATTTCATGTCTCGTTTGATGGTCGATATTGGAGCTTACACACCAGAGTATTATAATTTAATGAAATCAATAAAAAAGGATATTGACCCTAAATCAATAATAAGTAGAGGAAAATTTAATTTATGGGGGGATTGAAAAAATGAGTGAGCTAAAACATTTAAAGAAGGAATGGAAAGCTATAATGAGCTGTATGGGGTGTGGGGACTGTGGATACGCCATAAGACCCGCAGTTGGTAGATATTTAACTTGTCCGGTTAAGGAAGCGAAAGGAGAAGGTGGATTTGAAATTTATTTTGCTCGAGGAAGAATGAATGTTCTTAAAAGTATATTAGAAGAACAGATCCCTCTTTCCAGAGAGCTCGCGGAATTCGTTTACGAGTGTATGGAATGCGGAAATTGCACAGAGGTATGTCATATGTCTCAAAACGAGTACATCGTTCTCAATACATCTAAATGGATCGACCATGTAAAAGTATGGGAAGCGTTACGAAAAGATCTTGTAGAAGCTGGCTTCGCCCCACTTGATAGGCACGGCAAGTTAATTGATTACATGAAAGACGATAACATGAGAAATCCTTACGGCGAAGATGAAGCAAAAAAATTCGAATGGACAACCAAATTTCCCGAAATTAAGGACAGGGGTGAATTAGTATTTTTTGGAGGGTGTACGATGCCTTTAAGACAGGTAGATACTTTGAAAAGTATGATGAAAATTTTAAAAGCTGCAGGCAAAGATATTGCAATGTCGAAAGATGAGTGGTGCTGTGGTTCTGTTGCCTTGAGAATCGGAGATGAGAGCTCTGTAATTGATATTGTTAAACATAACATAGATGTTTTTAAAAACATGGGAGCCAAAACGATATTTACCGCGTGTGCGGGATGTTATAGAACGTGGAAAAAAGATTATCCCGAATTGCTAGGCGAAGATTTGCCGTTTGAAGTAAAACACATAACAGAAATATTAGTTGACATGTTAAATAATAACGAAATACCGTTTAAGTTAGTTGAAGGTTCGGAAACAGTAACGTGGCACGATCCATGCCATTTAGGAAGACATATGAATCTCTACGAGATACCCAGAGATGCATTACTTAAAATACCGGGATTAGAATTAAAAGAAATGAAAAGAAATCGGAATAACGCGTGGTGCTGTGGTGCAGGAGGAGGCGTAAAGAGCGAGTTTCCAGATTTAGCACTTGACATTTCGAAAGAAAGAATCAAAGAAGCAGTGGATACTGGAGCGCAAATTTTAACCACGAGCTGTCCGTTTTGCTTCGGTAATTTAAGCGACGCATACAAAGAAATGGAAACAGATGTTCAAGAAAAAATTACTGTAATAGATATAATTGATTTAATTGCGAAAAAAATATAACTTCGACTGATGCAGAAAGGAGATAGATCAAAATGAAAATATTAGGTGTCTCATGTAGTCCGCGGAAAAAGGGAAATACCGTAATCCTATTGGAAGAGATGCTCCGGGGTGCAGCAGAACATGGCGCTGATATAGAGCTCTTCAGTGTGTCGGGCAAGGATATTAGAGGATGTGATGGCTGTTATTCTTGTTTTTCAAAGGGAGTGTGTCATATCCAAGACGACATGCAACCGCTTTACGAAAAATTAATAGGAGCAGATGGCGTTGTCTTTGGTTCCCCCATACATTTTTACGGCATGACAGCGCAAGCTAAGGCCATTATGGATCGGACTTTTGCATTGAACCAACCGGGCAAGAGCTTGGCAAACAAGGTAGGTGGTGTAATCGTTGTAGCAGGCAGTTTAGGTCTCATTGATGCT
The DNA here is from genome assembly GCA_019894875.1 of Promethearchaeota archaeon. Next base: position 4,057 of record JAGXNR010000101.1, read on the forward strand.
CTCAAGGATTTTTATTTCTTTATCACTCTGAAAAGGATGCTCCCAGCCAATTTCGTTGCGGCGTATGCAACAGGGAAAGGGGATGCTAAGAAACTTGAAAAGGGGATGAATGCTGCTTATAAGCTGGGTAAAGAAATCGTGCTACTCGTCGACAAAAAGTTTGAGTTTCCCGACGAATTTCCCCGTAACTTCTTTGCTTTTGGTACCCATACGGATTAGCCGTTAGTATCTGCGTTGTATTAGGATATAAGTATTGACTTCATTGAAAAAGAATGGAAATGTATTTCCAGATTCTGACATCAATGAAAATTCCTTTGAAATAAATTAGTTATTCAAAGCAATCAAAACTTCGGTCTGATAATCTTAAATATAAGAGAATATTTCGTTAATAATGAAATCTCTATTGGTTTTGTTTTCATACCATCATAAAAATACTGAGAAAATCGCTAAGGTCTTCGCAAAAGCTCTGGATGCCCAAATAAAAACGCCAGAGCAAATAAACCCTGGAGAACTTCAAGAGTATAATCTAATTGGCTTTGGCTCAGGGATATATGGTGAAAAACACCATAAACTTCTGCTTGACTTTGCCGATACACTACCACAAATCACCAACAAGAAAGCATTCATTTTTTCAACCAGTGCATTGCAAGGAAAAGCCAAAGTCGCCAAGGATCACTCGTTGCTTAGGGAAAAACTGCTATCGAAAGGTTACATGATCGTTGATGAATTTAGTTGTAAAGGTTTTAACACCAATAGTTTCATGAAATATTTTGGGGGAATGAATAAGGGTAGACCGAATGCTGAAGACCTCAAACGTGCTGAAGAGTTTGCTCAGAACCTAAAGCAGAACCTGCAATAGAAGTGAAACTTGAACACATGAATTTCCTTTGCAATTGATCTGGAAAAGTAATCATTTCAATGAAAAATTGGAAGGAAAGGTAATGTTCAAAAATAACTAAAATTTTTCATAATCATGGGGAATATTGATATTTATCTACAACCTACGGAATTTTTCGATTTTAATAAGAAGTTTGTTCGTGTTAAAGCCTTTGAGATTACCGCAGGCTTAGAAACAGAAAGTGATAAAGCCAAAGCGCTCTTTTACTGGGTAAGGGATAAAATTAAATATAATATGCACACTTATATTCCTTCTGCTAAAGCTAATTTTAAAGCCAGCGTGACTCTAAGACGGAAAAATGGTTTTTGTGTCTCGAAATCCGTTCTATTATCTTCCTTTGCACGAGCTATTGGAATTCCTGCCAGGATTCACTTAGTAGATCTGATAAATCATAAAATATCTCAAAAAATAATAGATTTTATGGAAACAAATGTCATGCATTATCATGGCTATAGCGAACTTTACCTAAATAATAAATGGGTAAAATTAACGCCCTCGTTTGACCCAAAAACTGCTTTAAAAGGAGGTTTTACTCCAATGGTCGAATTTGACGGCGAAAATGATGCTACATTTCCTGCTTTTGATGAAGAAGGTAATAAATTCGGAGAATATGTCAAAGATCGTGGAGTTCATGCGGATTTACCTCTTAAGGAGATTGAAATTATTTTTGATGAAAAATATCCGAAATTTTCTCAACTGAAAAATGGACAAAGGATATTACCGGTTAAAGACAAAACTCTCACTTATAAATGATAATTTATTAAAAAAGTCCTTTTTTTATCCTAACTCTCGTAAATATATCTTAAACTTTCCTAACTTACCCCCATAATTCCCTGCGGAAATCTTAAGCAATCCATCCATATCAGAAATACCTTCTATAGTTTTTCGCATTGCTAATTTTACATCATCAAGTTGAAGGCCGTTAAATACAAGTTCAGGTATCGAGTTGACTCCTTCTGGAACCTCGAATTCGTTTGGAGATACCTTACCTATAAGTGTAGGACAAAATGGGTGGTTCGTTGACGGACCTATTTCAGGATATTTAGCATCAGGGGGAACCGGTTTTGAACCTGCAGAACATACATCAAAAGTAGTACACACATCATCGAGTTCAGCCAGTATTTTAACACCCTCCCTTCCAACCTTAATCCCTGATTCAACAGAGTTGCAAAACAACCATAAATTCCCTCCCATAACGCCTTTAGCGTAAGAGATGTCTTCTTCAATTAAAAAATCGTATCCCATCATAATTGGGATGTTAATTAGTTTTCGATTAAGTTTTTCAACGATCCATTCGTATCCGTCCCCACAATGACCTACATTATTCATCATATTAAATTTAAACTCAGTTGTTCGTGGATAATAATCAAAAACTGCAGTTGTTGGAACAACAAGAATACCCTGTCTCATTCTACGGCCGAGTTGTTCGTAAAACTTAGCAGTAGCCTTCTTACCGGTTCCAGTTACCCATAATTGAACGATTGCTCCCAACCTTCCGTCGATAGTTTCTTTTTCAGAAAGCCACCGAACAATACCTCCCTCAGCATCTCCAAAAACTGTTGAAGGAAGCGCAGTAAATGCGTTTGTGGCTCTATTTAAAAATTCTGCGTCTTGAGCAGTGACCATTAATTGAACTACTAACCCTTCAAAAGCTTCACAATAAGTATCCACAATTTCCATTTTGCACACATCTTTACTATTATATAATACTACTTTATAAACAATACTTGAATTATTTGGATCAAATAAAAATATAAAATTAAAAACTTATTACCTAGTAATTAATACTAAGATATCTATTTCATTTTAGTCATTGAAAAGCTTGATGTGAAAATATGTCATTTATGATGAAACTGGTCTATTTATTCGTCCCTTTTATCAGATTGAATAATTTAGTCAAAAGAACCGTTTCTCTGCCCATTAAACGTTTTTTTGCACCAAAAATATCAGACCATGCTTACGAGCTTGGTGTTTGGAATAATAAAGCTACTGTCCAAACAAAATACGGTCTGTTAACTGGTTATTCAGATAAAAATACCTGGTGTTGGAAGGGAATTCCTTATGCGACTCCTCCAGTAGGGGAACTACGGTGGAAAGCACCACGTGATCCTGTTCCTTGGCTCGGAATGCGCAAAACAAAAAAATTTGGGAATACCGCAGCACAAGTAATGCCTATACTAGGTCCAATTGGTTCAGAGGATTGTCTCTACCTCAACATTTGGCGCCCTAAAAGTTCAGAAAAAGAGTTACCTGTTTATCTGTATATCCACGGGGGAGGTAACTCAATAGGAACAGCTGCTACGACCCAATACTATGGTAATGCAGCGGCGGAGAAGTCAAATTTGTTATATATTTCTGTTAACTACCGCATAGGGGCGATGGGATGGTTTATTCACCCTGCCGTGACAGGAAGTGGCTCTTTAGAAGACCAAAGTGGGAATTTTGGCACTCTTGATCTGATAAAGTCCTTGGAGTGGGTTCATGAGAACATCAGAGCATTTGGTGGTGATCCAAACAATGTAACAATTGCAGGTGAATCTGGTGGTGCTTTTAACGTGCTTTCACTCCTTGTTTCTCCCGCAGCGAAAGGACTCTTCCACCATGCTATTTCTGAAAGCGGTCTTTCACTCATCTGGAGTACTAATGATGCCATAATCCAGAGTAACAAACTTCTTGTATCTCTCTTCGTTAAGGAACGAAAGGCTCGTAATAAAGAAGAAACGGAACAACTCATCAGCAAGATTACGGACGATGAAATTAATGAGTATCTCCGTTCGAAATCAGCATATACAATCACAAAAAACATCCCTACTAAAGACTTTGGAATGTTAGAATGGCACACTATCTTCACTGATGGGGTTGTAATACCAGAAGAAGGGTATGGCGTATTTTCATCTGGAGAGTGGACAAACAAGGTACCTTTAATTATTGGTTGCACCAAGGATGAAATGAAGCTTTTTGGTTATTTTAGAAAAAATCCCCCGTTAAATTCACGGGAATATGATTTGGTTTGGGATTACTTTTCACTACTATGGCGTGCAAACGGCGTCGATGTCATAGCAAGTAATATGACTTCAAATAGCGATGTACCTGTCTACGCATACCGGTTTGACTGGGGAAGCCCTGATAGTGATGGTTTAAGCGTTCTGCCAGGAAATAAGGGGCAAGAATTGGGTGCTCACCACAGTGCAGAGATACCTTTCTTTTTAGGGATGGGAATGGGTGAAATAGCCATGATAATAGGAAAAACCCATACAAAGCATAACTTTCTTAGTCGTGAAAAACTAACTGACTTGTGCATGAGCTATCTAGCCAATTTTGCAAAGACAGGGAATCCTAACAGAGAAAAGTTACCTCATTGGCCTGCTTGGGATAGCACTAATGGAAAAGAAAAGATTCTTGTCCTTGACGCGGGAATCAGCGTTTTAAAGCTGTCATACCTTAGCGAGATGATCAGTGTCCGAAGTGTTCTAGATCTTATCAATTCTGAACTCGATGAACCTGAACGGGGAAAAGTGCTGGCGATGCTCGATGATTTTATACCTTTAGACTAAGCTTTTTAACTAAATAATTCATTGCAATGTAGAAAAACTTTAAGAGTTGCTCAAAGTCTAGAACAAATAAAAATATAAAATTAATCGCTTATTAACTAGTAATTAATAATAGTTTTATTCTATAAACAACTTCATAGATTGATTATTATGCCTATTGGAATATATCTCTACGAGATTGACGAATCATTTGGACCAAATGTACTAGCAGAATATTATCTTGATCAAGAAAATAAAGTCTCTAATGACACTTTAAAGGAATTTGAAGAAAAACACATTCAAAAAGAGTTTTCAAATACGATTTATTGGAAAGAAGATCTAAGGTATTACTCGTGGAAAATTAACGCCTCTTCTATAGAAAGAGATAATCTGTTCTTAGGTTTCGTGCTTAAGCAAGATGAGGATTTAGTTTCGTCCAAGAGTATACTAGAAAACATTGCCGAAAAGGTTATTAAAGGTTTTTCAAAGGATACAGTAAAGCTTGAATCAATTTTACGAAATGAATTTGACTCCATCTTCACTTTAATGGAAAAATTAAAAGAACCCACCTTGATCAAAGAAACAATCAACAATAAGACAAAAAAAATGCTAGATGATGGAAACTTACAAGAGGCTAGAGAATTGATTAATTTAGGGGAAGAAATCCCCGAAAAACTATCTGAAGAACTTAAACTGGCTGAGCAGTTACTAGCTAACAAGTTTTATAAGAAATCAAAAAAGAGTTTTCTTAAAGCAGCAGAATTAGCGGATATAATCCAAGAAAGCGACATTGTCTCGTTTTTAACGAATAAAGCCGAACAAGTCGGAAAATTTCCGGAATTGCTTAAAGCGCAGGAATCGGTAACAAAAGATTTAGAATCTACTACTGAAGAATTAAAAAACAACAAACTACATTTATATCATGAATTGATTAAACCAATAGAATTGTTAATAAACATATCTAATTCTTTTGAGCATCATGAATTAACATCTAAATTGACTCAATTATTAAACAACTTTAAAAGAGCAGATATATTAGCAAAAGAGTTGTTTAGCTTAGATGCAAAAATAAACGAGAGATTAGCTAATTTATAAAAAATTTTCTAATTAATTTGATGTTAATCAAATTATTGATTATTCAGTTTCCTCTAATGTTACTTCGGG
>JAGXNR010000102.1 GCA_019894875.1 Promethearchaeota archaeon
GTATAAATAACCTCGAGGAAAAAGAATATTATTCATTATACTCATCTGAATTTTCACAAAGGATAATGCTTTCAATTATCAAGCCAGCATCTTATCTATTATACGAGTACAAAAAATCAATTGATTTACTTACAATCTCAGAAATACTCTCATTGGATAACATCAAGGTCATATCTGCACCTTCAGCAACCATTTTAAAATGGGCAGATATAGAAAAACTAACCTTAGGAATAAAAAACTCTTTAACTTTTCATGATATAGGTAAATCTAAAGCTTTAGATGAATTATTAAAGATTATCGAAGAAAAGGGATTAATTAAGGCCTCTAAAATAATCCAAAAAAGATTATCCAAGAAATTCTCTAATGCTGTATTAGTTTTTAGCATCAGTTCTTTATCTGAGTCTCAATGGGAACTTTTACGTTCCTTCATGGATTGGGAAAAAGATGAGGAGCGTTTTACTAACCTTTATGTTGCTTCTGAAATTGGACCGTTTGCTGCGAGTATCGGGTTTGGAGATTTTGAAGCCTCAAGAAAAAATAGACTTTTTGTATTTCCATTGACTTTTCCAACAATAGAAAGCAAGGGTAAGAAAGAATTAATTTGTTATTCAGATCAAGCAAGAGGAAGATTGTTTGTTTCAAGGATGCAGAATTCAGAGCCATTGATAAATATTAACACTGGTGATGTTATTAGAATTGAAAATCAAGAGGGATTACCTCAAATTAATGGGAAAATAATACGATTTGGTTTTTCTTTAAAATATCCTATATCCATATCTGAAAAGATAATCCTACCCAGAAATTATAAAGTCTATGTCGGTGATTACTTTACCTGTGAAAATCTTAAAATTATTGAACCTAGAAATCTTCTAAATTGCTTGTCTGAAAACTGTAAAGATGATATAGATACTATGTTATTAGTAAAAAATGGGGATAATTTAATATCTTTAAAAATGATTATACCTCATTTTATTAATGGTCCGTGTTCTGATTCTGAAAAGTATTCTAAAATTGTAGGAAATTGCCCTAAACCTAAAGATCTCATCAAATCAATAAAGAATGGAAAGGTAGAGTTGAAAATAATAGATGAACAACCTGTACAATTCCTGAAAAATCGAACCGAAATGTTATCTAAAGTCAGAGAGGGCAAAATTCCGAAAGGTATCTTAAAGAAGTGGCCGTTATATATTATAATTCCTAGTGAGGATAAGTAGTAAGGAAATTCTTGCGATATTAATATGTAGTCTTTTTAATCGATTTTGAAATCTTTTTTAGTTTCTTTTCTAATCCCAGATTCTGTTGATAGATCTTACTTCTAATCTTATCTTGTTCCTTTTCAACATCTTTTTCCTTTTTAGAGCCTTTGAAAAAAGATTTGAATTCTCAAAATGGATTATCTAATTGTTCCCCCACAATTTAGACAATGTTTTACCTTAATATTTATAGGCTTTATATGTTTCATTAGCTCATTTTCAAATTTGGGCTTTATTTCTACCAATATTAGATCATCGATAGAGATCAATGTGAGTTTTCCTTTTCAGAATTATAATTTAGCAGGTTCAATAACTCTAAACAAATCACGTGCGAGTTTTTTCATGATTGGAACATGTCCTTCCGTTAGAACATGATCTTCAAATATAATCGCTGGTGGGAGTAAATCCCCATATTTTTTTTTAGTCTCATTCGAATAAACATCTTCATAGCTTAATTCGATTTTCTCTTGAAAATTAGGTATCGAAGCAAACATGTGCTCTATAATTTTCACTGTTTTGCAGCATTTAGCACAATAATTTTCTTCTTCTTCACTTTTTAACAAAACATGCAAAATTAGCTTTGATATTATATATCACTATAAGTCAAATATTCCTTGTAACTTAAATTATTAAATATTTTATCTAATAAATGATTTCTGAAAGAATTCAAGCTTTTTCTTAATAACAACTTCCATTAGACATCTACCAATTTATCCAATATTTATGAAACCCCTTTAATTTAAAGATAATTTTCAATTTTAAAAATCAAATAAATTTAAACATAAGAAAAGTAAATTTTCATAATAGGGATGAAAGAATTAACCACTAAAGTGTCCGAGTTTTGATTTATTCTAGGGCTGCTATGGAGCACTATGGTTTCATAACAATAAGCTGTCTTTCTAAAAATAGTAAATTAAATTAAATTTCAACCATTCAACACCAAATTCATTCTTATCATTTTTATTGAATTTCATAAAAATTTTACTTTTTTACTCTCTCATGTTTTAACAGAATAATCCAACTATAAATATTTCACATTCCAGTTTCTAATCCTCTTTTCTTAATATTTCTGATATTTCTAGAGCAGCCTTCTCACATTCAAAAAAAATAAGTCCTAACTTTACATCATTTGTAGTAGATACTGCCAACACACCCGTTCCAGCTTCAAAAACCAATAAATAACCATCAATCCCCTTAATATATAACTGTGTAAATTCACCAATATTCATATCCATGACTGCTTTTTCAGACAAGGAAAGCAAGGTAGCAACCATAGCAGAAATTAAGGTTTCATTCGATCCTCGTGGGATAACTGAAACAATAGGGAGTCCTTCAACAGATGAAATTGTCGCAATTGTTATATCAGGATTATTTGATAATAATCTTTTTAAAACAGCTTCTAATTTTCCTAGGAAATCATTTTCTTCAGGCATTTTATTTTTTAGTTTTTTTTCTCAATCTATATAAAATAAATTTTAAAATAATCCCATGTCAAATGGCTTATTATTTCAATGTTTTCTTTTTGCACTACGATTTTACTTAGCTATTTGTTCATGTTCTATAGGTATATCCTTATTTGGATTAACTCTCTTCACGAATTTAATTAAATCTCGACAAAGATCTAAAAGAAAGTCAATATCATCTGAAATATTAATCTCTTTACTATCGGAATTGCTCATTTTTAAAATATTAGATTAAGAATTATTTTGTATATTAAGTATACTCACTTGTATATCACTTGTATACTTATCTATTTAAATCTTTGTGTTTCAGTATTATTAATATCTATATCCCCTCATATTTAAATATGATAATATACAATTAATATACAGATATAATTAAAAATAAGAAAATATCACAATTATTAAATTGTAATTATAAGGACATATTAATCAAAAGAGATTGATACTCACAATTGGTATTTACTAATCGATATGAGTCAGTGAGGAAAACTAAAGTGAAGGGTGAGAAATTATTACGCTAAATTCTGAAATGGGACTAAGTAATAAAGACCGTATATTGGATCTTCTTAAAACTAATTCACTAACCAGCAATATAATCGCAGATAAACTGAATCTGAGTAAACAAGATACACGTACTTATCTTCTACGACTAAAAAAAGAAGATAAGATTAGAACTCTTGGAAAAAGAGGAAGACAATATATCTATTCTTATAAAACTTATAAAGCTCCATCTGATATGGAAAAATCTCGTATTGATAGAAATATGCTTGTTGAAGTTTTGAGAGATTATCTTGAGTCTGAACCAAATTTTAAAAAGGAAGTTAACAAGAAAATTGCTGAACTCGAAGCGAAACTTAACACCCTTGCTTCCAAAACAAACGAAACTTATTCTGAAATAGAAGAAGAGCTTGAATATTTACAAGACATCGAGCACCCTGATAAACAGAGTTTAAGATTCCCCGAATTCTTATCCCAACAAATTGTTGAATCCCCTGTTGTAGAAAATCTTAACAATATACTCGTGAAATTAATAGCTTCCAATCCGGAAGTAAAAGGGGCAGTAATCGTTTCTGTTGAAGGTGAAATATTTACTTCGGCTCTTCCTCAGGATGTTGATGAGGCAACAATCGCTGTAATGACCGCTGCACTTCTTTCATTAGCCGAAAGCGCCATAACTTTGATAAAAGATGGTGAATTTGAACAACTATTTATTCGAGGGGGAGTAGGATACCTTCTTGTTCTCCCTGCAGGACTCAATGCTATATTATCTGTCTCTACATCGAAAAATATAAAACTTGGATTAATATATAACGATTGTAAGCAGGTTTCTGAACAGATCGCGAAATTAATTTGAATCCTAAATCTTTTGTAGATTAAGGATGAGCACTCAATTGCTTTAAAAATAAACCTTTCACTACAACTCGAGTTTAATAATTATATAAATAAAACAGAATCTTTTGTCTTATTAGGCATAGTCCTTCCTTACTGCGTTATGAACTGTATTTATAGTTCCACATTTCTCGCAATATTTATATAATATATGGGAAAACTCCCCATAATTAGAACAAACGAATTTGTATGTGTCTCTAAATAATTTTTTTTTCATTTCTATAAAATTCCTACTTCAATATATAAAAAGGAAATATAAACGTTAAAATATATACGTCTTTTGCGAACCTTTTTATCGTTTTTTACTAAAAAAAAGCGGATAAGGATGTTGTCATATTATCTATAATCCTGTCTTCCAGCGGAATGAATTGTACTAATCGCTCCACATTTCTCGCAATCTTCATGTATCGTATGGGAAAACACCCCACACTTCGAACAAACGAATTTGTATGTGCCCCTAAATAATTTTTTATTCATTTGCATAAAATTCCTCTTCAATATACAATAAGGAAATACAGATATTAAAACTTATGCGTCTTTTGTAAAACTTCTTAGCGTTTTTTACTAATAAAAAGCGCTCTTAATATATTAAACAGCAAATTCTACTAATTTTAAATATTTCTTTTAAAAACTGAACCTTTTTATCGCACTTAGCTAATAAAAATAGTTCTTAATCGAGTAAATCATAAGAATCTAAAAACTATTCCAGAATGTATTAAAAACTTGAAAATTTATATCATAAATTTGGTGATTTTTTGATTATGATGTGTTTACAAAAATTCCGAGAAATTCTTTTCTAATTTTGTAAATAATTATAAATCTGCTTAAATTATTACGTTTTGAAAGTTTTAATTATTAACTTAAAATGGGTGAAAATTTGAATCATGGCTGTGAAGGATATAAAAGATTATTATATTAAAAGAAAGCCAAAATTGATGAAAAGTTTTACGAAGGAATTAGAAACTGCTAGAGAATTGTTCACTAAAAAGTTTAGCGAAGCCAAGGTTGATGAAATATTTAGTAAAGTAAAATCGGAATATGAAAACTTAATTCCCGAAATACCTTATATCGGTGGAATTAAAAATCGATCAACCGATATCATTGTTGAGGCTGTGTCCTATCTCGCAATGTTTCGAGTCCTAGAAAAAGAAGGATTCACGCTACGAGATATTGGGGAATTCTTTTATGAAATCTGCGATATATCTGGAAATAGTAGAAAAAATGATCTTTCAAAAAACGGGATAGATCCCTCCCAAATTCCATTTGACCCAGCCAATGTTGATTTAAGGAAAAAACGGTCTGAAACATCTAAATTAAGGAACTATCCAGATGATTGGGTTATGGATTTTGTAGAAGGTAATGGTAAAACCTTTGAATGGGGATTTAATATATATGAGTGTGGAATTCATAAAGTATATAAGAAGTTAGATGCTGAAAAATATGTTCACTTGTTCTGTTTAGCTGATTTCTCTGCTGCGAATATTTTAGGATATGGATTCACCCGCACTCAAACTCTTGGATTCGGTGCTTCCATGTGTGACCATAGATATGTCAAAAATTACAAAACTCCAAAAGGTTGGCCACCAGATGACCTACCTGAATATAAAATAAATTTTCTAAAATCTTTTATCTAATTCTATTCCGCAATTAGGACAGTGTCTTTTTATTGTCTTCAGTTCTATATATTTATTCAATTCCTCTTCTAGATTGGTATAGATATCTTTTAACATAATATCTTCTACGGAGATTAACTTTAGCTTCCCCTTTCGATAAAGCCTAAGTTTTTCTTCTTTTCTTTTCATGTAATCTTTCCCATGATACCCCCAATATTCAATATAAATCTTGTTTTTTGGTAGATACCAATCAAATTTAATCAACATACCTCTTACTCTTATCGTATTTTCGTATTCATGTTCGATGCCAAGACGATGGAGATGATTATCAATTATTAGTTCCCCTTTCGATCTTACAACATGACCATCTAAACATTTGAAACTCGTCGCTACTTTAGGAATATATTTTTTTTTAATGGTTTTTAAAATCTTTCTTACAATCCAGTAGACAACTACAAAACAGACAACAAAAATTATACCGCCCATTATAAAGAATATACTATTCGCGCTCAAATTTGTTCACGGGTTTAGTTTATGGATTTTTCTTAATTATAATAGGATTCAATTTATATAAATGTAGTTATCTTTTAATTGAAGATAAAATAAAAAATAACTAGTATATTTTTATACTTGTATACATATATACAATATAAAAAGGTGTTTATTATTAGTACTATTCGAATAGATAAAGAGAATGTTAAGAATTTAGATGAATTAATCTCTCACTTAATCTTGAGAGGAAAAAAAATCACTAAGAAAGAATTAATTGGGAAATTAATTAAAGAAGCACTTATAGCTGAAGGTCTCAATAATTCTATCGAGTTAAATTCATTAGAAAGTGATCTTGCGTGGATAGGATTAAAGGATGTCTTTAACTTAGGGATTTCTGATTTGTCAGAAAAAGTTGATGATCTATTATATGGAGAAGAATAGCATGGCTGTTTTCTTAGATACTGGCTTTATATTGGCATTGAAAAATAAGGATGATAAAAACTTTGCTATAGCGCAATCTTGGATGAAGAGATTTTTGAAAAATGAATTTGGACAGATTTATACTTCCACATTTGTTTTTGATGAACTTGTAACCATTACATTAGTCCGAATAAAACGACCTGATTTTGCAAAAAATATTGGAAATTATGTTTTAAAAAGTCCAAGAATTAATATTATTGGATTTACTGACGAGGATTTTAATAATACCTGGGTTCTTTTTCAAAAACATATAGAAAAAAGATTTTCCTTTACAGATTGTAGCATTTTAGTTCAATGTGAGCGATTAAATTGCCAGTTTTTAGCAACCTTTGATAAACATTTTAAAGGACTAATTACAACTAATTTAGCTTAAAATTAGACTCTTTCTCTACTTCTATCTGTAATCATTAATCCTAATCCTCCCTCACCTATAATAGAACGAGTATACAATTAATTTAGAAAAATCAGTGAAAAAAATTACTCTACAAGGATCATGGTCAGGCACAAATCTTTCTACATTCAAGGATCATTTTGATTATAAATATTAGCAATATAAACAATTTTTAAAAGTTGATAAATCCTTATTACGATGTATCCTCAATTCACTAATTACCCTAAAATTGGTGATAGATTTAATGACAGCAAAAGCTCTAAAAGATTATTATATCAAAAGAAAGCCAAAATTGATGGTAGATTTTACAAACGAATTAGAAATTGCAAGAAAATTGCTTTCAAGTTATATTATTAGATGAAAATATCTCATTGGATATTGCTATAATAAAGCATTAGATCTTGATCCTAATTTTAAAGAAGTCTGGTATAGTAAAGGATTGACTTTAGGTTGTCTAGAGAAATATGAAGAAGAAATTGAGTGTTACAATAAAGCTCTAGAAATTGACCCTGAAAATTTGACTCATCACAATCGTCATTTACACATTTAAAGATTAATTTACAATTAGAATCATCAATTTCAATAAATTCTCGATATAATTCTTGATCACATTTCTCACACTTACCATTGAATTCTTTTTCTTCGTTTAAATAATTGTTTATTAATGCAAAAGGTTCGTTTTTCTCTTCACAATTCTTATTCCAGCATTTATACTTAGTATAATAATAATTTGTGTAAACTTTCTTAATCTGAATTTTACTACAAGAAGGACAATAGACTCGCTTAACTACATAATTTTTGAATGGGTCATTTTTTTTCGATTTCTGACTGTAAATGAAAATACATTTTAAAGAATATCCTTTGGCTATAATCAAATATTACCTAATTGTCAATAATTATAATGAAAATTTTTATATTTAAATAATAACAGTCAAACAATTTCAAGAAGATATATAGAATTTAATATCATTCTTTCTTACTTTTTAAAGGATGAAAGAGTTAACAGATAGAGAAATCCAATGGCTTTGAAGAATTTGCCAAAAAACATGAATTTTTCGCATCCTTCCTGCTTCAATATAAATTAAAGAATCACTGAGCTAATAACTAGTATTCTTTGCAATATCTCTAAAATTAATGATAATTTAAGAACTAAAACTCAAGAACTACTAAAATTAGTTGTTCAACCTTCAAGTGATACTAAATGTACTATTTTTCTTTAAATAGAGAGATAATGAAATGAGTTTCTTGTCCCGAATAACCCAAATTTGTTTGGAATAAAAGAAAATTATTAAATACTAGCAAAATAATTAGTTAACCAGTATAGAAATAATCTAAGAAATTATCCAAAAGGTTTAATAAATTTGAGAGTATTAATTCTTAGCCATTTTAATATTATTACGGGTCCTATAGAATTTTTGAGGATCCCAGAAATTTCAGACTTTAAAGATTTTAAAACCATTCCTAAGCATCTAACTTTCCATGAAGAAAATTTCTTTATGTATGACTATGAAATTTTTAAAACCGTTAATTTAAAATTTACAGTTCCAAGTACCATGAAGAGGACGGAATATGAAGATCTTATGATTTCTGTGATAATAATCGATGAAGAAATATCTCCAAAAATTTTCCAATCGATTTTAAAAAAATGTAAAGAAGAAATTAAAAATATAAAGAATGTAAGTAAGGGTCTTTATAATTCTTCTGATGAAAATACTGCTGAATTTCTTGAAATAAAAAAAATTTTACTTAAATATTATCAAACTATTAATGATATAGATGGGATACAATTAAATATTGATTTAAATTACAAATTTCCATGGGGGACGCATATGTGTTATTTCTACCAAAAAAAAGAAGATCTTATGGATATACTAATACCGTATATCAAAATGGGGTTAGAAGAAAATCAGATGTGTGTCTGGGTTACTTCAGAAGATCTTAAGGAGAAAGAAGCTAAAGAGAAATTAGAATCTGAAATAAAAAATTTTAATAAATTCTTAGAAAAAGGGCAAATAGAAATCTTTCCTTATACAGAATGGTACCTTAAAGATGGAGAATTCACCTTACAAAGAGTACTAGATGCATGGGTTCAAAAATATAATTATGCAATATCCCAGGGTTTTGATGGTATCAGAGTAACAGGCAATACTGCATGGATTGAAAAAAAGGACTGGAAAGATTTTTCTGATTATGAAGAAGAAATAAATAACGTTGTGGGAAACTATCGGA
>JAGXNR010000103.1 GCA_019894875.1 Promethearchaeota archaeon
CGTCAGATGTGTATAAGAGACAGCAGTTAAGCATATGCTAGAAAAGATTTCTCCTCCTTCTCATGGATTGACTGTTCCTTATGCGGGTGATACTTTCTTTAGTGGAGCGTCTACTACTACCCCTGTATTAATAAAAGAAGAAGTTCCTTCTAACATAAAGCGTTTAAGTGACTTAGAGGTCCAACAAATAGGTGAAAGTATTTTGTCTGATACAAAAGCTATTTTTGAAGAAGTACAAGTACCTGCTAAAACTCATTTGGTTACAAAAGATTATCCTGAGGATTTTATCAGAAGGATGGTAAAAAAAAAGAAATTCGATCTTGTTGTTGTAGGTATTAAGGGAGTTCATTCAAAGTTAAGCCAAATATTTTTAGGATCTGTCGCAGAAAATGTCGTGAAAAATACTTCTTGTGATGTTCTGGTAATTAGATAAAAATTAAATTCATCTTTTTTTAAAATAGTTAATATTCACATCTTGAAAGCAAGAGTCAATCGATTCAATTTCTTCTAACTCATGATAGTTGATTCTATTTGGGTCATTGAAATTTTTCGCAATCCATAATAATTTAAGAAATCGTTGATGATGATGATGAAACCTCTGATTAGCGTATTCTTTTGCTTGTTCAGTATAAAGGAGAAAGGGCCAATCACTTCCTTCCATTAATAATAATTCTCGAGCTATTTGTTTTAGTATCCTTGATTCCCAATCATTAGGTTTTGGATTGTTCTCTAAGATTTCCTCAAATTCTCTTACTGAACCATTAATATACGGCCATAACCAACCATGATCAGGATTTTTCCAGACTCTAAAGTCACCACCTTCTCCCCAACTACTCTCTTTCATTCTAATCACTGAAAATTTTTCTTTAAATTTAAACACATAATCTGATAGTGATATGCATTCAATCTCTTTATCAACGGATAGAATCTCAATAATAGACTTTACCCAAGCAACACCTTCCGCCCACCAATGCCCATATAGCTCGAAGTCTGTAGGGAGAATTACAATACCACTCTCACTAAAATTGTTAGAGAAATCATGTAATTCTTCTTTTACTAAAGAGAGAAAATGGTGAGCATGACTATCAACCGATTCCTGTGCTTTTTCTATGTCATATAATTCTTTTTCATTATAGCTTAAAGATTTATTAGTAATACGGTGATAGCGTAACCCAGAATCATGATCTTTTTTATGAAATTCTCGATAGTAATCATTACCAGGATATCCAATTTTAGCATCCCATACTTGTCTGCTAATAGTTTTATTTCTCCCAAAAACCGAAAGACCTGTTTCTAATTTATAACCAAAATTTGTATTTAACCCAATATTATTTTTCTGTTCAAAAATTTCGGAGGTAAGGATCCCATGAGAATCAACAAAAAAATATTCAATACCAGAATTATTTAACCAGTAATCAATACTTTCTCGAAACTCATTACCTTTATATTCTCTTGGTCGATAAGCACATTCAGGGAGCCATATTCCTTTTGGTTCTTGTTTGAAATATTGTTTATAAGCGTCTACAGCTAATTGAATTTGAGAAAAGATACCTGAATCGCTCTCAAAAAGAGGTAAAAAACCGTGGGTTGCTCCACAAGTTATTAATTCAACCATTCCTTCATCTTGAAGCCATTTAAAAGATCCTAAAATATCTCTATAATAATTATGATAAAATGTATCTAAAACGTGCTTAAAGTTTTTTAAATGAAATTCTGCTATTACTTTCTGCACAGGATGGTTTTCGAATTTTTTTATATCATTTTTTGCTCTTGAAATTAGGTCTTCCATATATTCTGAAAATCGCTGTTTCATGTACTCATCTGCTAATTGTTCAGCTAATATGGGCGTAATATTTATCGTGATGGCTGTCTTTAAACCTTCTGCTTTCAATTCTCTTAAAATATTTAGCATAGGAATATAGGTCTCATTCATGGCTTCCATAAGCCATTCTTCTCCAGCAGGCCAAACTCCTGATTTCTTACACCATGGTATATGTCCATGTAGGACTAAACCGAAATAACCTATGCTCATTGCTTATAAACAAATGTAAAATCATTATTATTAATATCTATTTCATAGGAATATTCAATGTTGTTAGACTTGAATATGTGAACTAATTTTTAAAATGACTCGGTAAAAAAAAGTATTAACGAGTTGAGCCCATTTCTAAAGCTTCGTTTCTAATTTGAGAATTACTACTAATTTTACAATTTGGTGCAACTACAGCTTTGTCTAAAACGACATTTTCACCAATATCACAATCATTACAGACAATACTATCTGTAATTATACAGCCTGCTCCAACTTTTATATTGTCCCACAATACACTCTTTTCAATCATAGTATCTTCTCCGATTATAACGTTTTGTCCAATTGAAGTGAGTTCTTTAATACGTACTCGATTTTCTAGTTTAACAAATTCTCCAAAACAAGTCGGTCTATCAATTATTATATTTTGGCCAGAATTAATCACTCCCATTACATAAATTCCATCATATTCTACACCGTTCGGTAAAACTGGCCATGCATATTTTCGAAGTAAATCCCAATTTGCCCATAAATATGTCGTAGAATTTCCGGCATCCATCCAATAATAATTTTTAACAAATCCATATAGATCGTACCTGTTTTCAAGAAGATAAGGAAAGACCTCACCCCCGAAATCCATTAGATTTGTCTCATGAAGAATGTTTTCAATTTCTTTCTTAAAACAATAGATCCCCGTATTTATTATATTAGTGTGAAGAAACAAATCTGCCCTTTGAGACATACTGCTTACATATAACTCCATAGGTGCGGGTTTTTCCAAAAAAAGGTATATCTTACGCTTCTTATCTAAGAGAACTACTCCATACTGAGAGGTATGGCTATCAACGGTTTTCATAGAAATAGTGGCTAACCCCTCCTTCTCTGAGTGGAAAGTCATAAATTCCTTTATAGGGAGATTGGTGACTAAATCACCCATAGATACAACTACATTAGTTGAATCTACATAATCTGTCAATAGTCTATATGCATCTGCTGTTCCTTTACTATCTTGAACCTCACATTCCAGTTCTACATCGCCTAATCTATCACGCGTCCACGTTTTTTTCAGGTAATCCTTCAATAGATCCCCCTGATAAGCTAAAGCAACAACAATATGTTTAATATCAGCATAAACTAAATGAGCAATTGAATAGTCAATCATAGGTACATTGGTTACCTTAACTAGTGGTTTTGGAATTAAAGAGGTCAAAGGCATCAAACGCTTACCTTTACCACCAGCAAGGATAATAGCAGACCATTCTCTCAAAATGAATCTCTCAAAAATAATTTCATGTAATATATAAAATTAAGTCGATTTAAATGTAATTTTCATTGAAATTTAAAATTTTTTAAATAAAAGGAAAAGAAGAATGTATATCTAAGGTTTTAGATTATTCATGTATTTTAAAAGCAATTAGCTTAAGTTTTTTATTTAAGATATTTCTCTAACGATTTTCGAATTTCCCGAGCAGCTATATGTGGTAATTTTCTGGCGACCCGCATATCATCTGCCATTTCAGCACCTCCAATGATCTCATGAGGAATGATATCTGCAAACATATGAAAATCGGCATCATAACCATATGGACAGCAGTTAAACAAAATATTACGATTTTTGTCTATCTCTATATCATCTAGTGCTTGAAAAATGATTTTTAGAGCATGAGCGAGATCTTCGATTTGATTTATCTTTAGTTGGGAGAATCTTCTAATATGCTCTGTTGGATGAAACCGGATGTGATAATTTCTTACAGGACTTCCTGTAGTATAAAAAGTCCAGAATTCCGTATTTAATATGATACGGTCTGTGTCTCCATGAGTAGTTCGGCAAAGATGACAATCATCACCCATTTCTTTAAAAGCTTGGAGATAACCTTCTAATCGACCTCCATGTCCATCCATATTTAAATCAATATAAGTCTGACTGTGAATTCTTGGTTGAGAGCCACCAACTTTTGTCCCTATATTAAAAAACGGCATGCATGGAATATCGTAATAATCTCTATTAATTGCTTCTTCAACACAGTATAGTATTGCTGCTTTCATCGAAAGAAAAATACCAAATAATACATCAGTTGGTATCAAATTAAAACACAGAGAAGGATAAAAATGTCTAGAGATAGTAACTAAATTAATACCCATAGAAAGCTTCAATTGAGAAGGTAATTTATCTTTTATATCTTGTTCAACTTCGGAATCTACAATACGCGCCATAGAGGGATATCTATTAATTAAAGTAAGGGCCTTATTTACCTCCGGTACCTTTTCAATATGGTGTGGTGTTCCTAAAAAAGGATTATCTCGTCTCATCTCATCTTGACCAACTATAATAGTAAATCCATCGCCAACGGGTAATCCCAAATCATTATAAACTTGTTCTCCTTCTGCCACTGAAGAAAATACATCCAGATGCTTTTTCAGGACCTTTTCTGAACAGTCATCGAATTCTTTTTCTTCCCCCTCTGTTTTAAATCCTTTAGGTCTTGTACCTCGGATAGGGGATATATATGAATAATGACCATAATATCTTACTCGTCCTTCTCGAAGGCCAAAATCTTCTGAAGTAATCTTTACTGTTGAGAGTGGGTCCCACCGCTTAATTGGTAAATCAAATGTTGTTTTTCCCTCCCAGTTTTCTTTATTGATAATCCCCCACTCCATAAACTTAGTTTTGTATGTTTCTTTTTTCGAGTCTTTTTTTGTACTAGGAATGAAAATTACCTCTAAATTTGATTCAATCTATATTATACCTTAGAATTTAATGCTATAATCTTATTTAATTCTTACTGAAATAACCTATCACATAAAGAAGAAAAGCAAAAATGTTATAATAATAAACAAAAAAAGAAAATGAGGAAAGATTAATACCTTCTAATAAAAAAATCCATTGAAAGTTTTAATACTCAAGCCTCTTAACTATTTTATAGGTTTTGAACTCTCGAACAGGTTCATTATTTTCATCCATTTTCTCAACTGGTACCCTTACAAAGTTCTTATCATCAAGTTTCTCAATTTCAACTTCTTTATATTTAATCATTTCGTTCGCCATTCTTAACTCTTTTATCAAGAATTCACGAACCGCACAACGGATAAGTTCAGATCTAGATGGGTATAATCCATTTTCCCCAATTAATCTCTCAATACTCTCGAGATAAGATTCTGGTATATTAACAGTGACTATTTTCAAATTATTTCTCCTCATTCAAAATTAAAATTCAGCATATTATCTAGAACTTTTTTTAAAACAATCGCCTTTAACCACAAGTTTTTTTATATGATCTTTTATGATATGATAATATATAAACATTTTTTTTTATCTCATTAATATATTTAAAGCAAGACTAATTTGTCATGTTTTTCCAATACCAAAATGTTTATTAATACATTAATTTTTTAAATGTTGCTATAATCCTCAAATTTAAAGACATTTTTATAGTTTTAATCTTATATATATGTGGTTAAAAAATGTTTAATTATTTTAAACTTGAGGTAATAAATTTCTAGAGAAATTCGATAAAAAACTAAAAACTTTTTATTTATTTATATAATATTAAACAATAATTCAATTCAATTAAGTGATTATCTAACTAAAAATTCAATTGTATAAGATCTCGTCTGAAATTAATAATCTTTTTTTTCTAATGATATTATAATCATCACTTAATATTCCTCATCCAAGTTAACAATGTTCATAAAATCGGTACGACCCAAAGCCATTCTCTTAATATTTTCAATAATTTCGTCCCATCTTAATAAATCGTTAAAGGGTGAATATCCCCGATGTGGTGAAAGTATGATATTATCAAGTTTGTGAAACGGGAAATGAAATGGATATTTCCTTCCTTCTTCATCACTATTAGGAGTATAATCATACCAGACATCAATAGCAGCTCCGGATATAATATTTTCTTTGAGAGAATCGTAGAGGCTTTCCTCATCAATTATTTCACCCCGAGCAACATTTATAACTAACCCTTTCGTTCCTAAAAACTCTAACTCTTTTTTTCTTATTAAACCTTTTGTTTGGGATGTTAAAGGGATGGCGACAAACAGGATATCGCAAAATTTTAGAAACTCTGGAAGTTGAGAAAACTCAAATTTCTTTACCTTTATTGGGAGAGGTGATGTTTGCTTTTCCCAGTGTCTTCTTAAAATTGCAAACTCAACATTAAATCCCTGCAAAAATCGGTGGATTTTTTGGTTTATTGCACCATACCCCAGAAAACCAACCTTTTTAAATCGAAGTGGCAGAGATGGTGCCTCTTCATCTCCAGTTCTCCATTTACCTTCTTGCATCCATTGGTGATGAGGAATAATTTTATTCATAAGTGTTAGTAAAAGAGCTACAGCATGTTGAGCAACAAAATATGAATTTCCATGTCCATTAATAAGCAAAACTTTTCTTTTTTCATTCTCCTTTCTAAACAGTTTTAGTAAAGGTTGTATACCTGCTCCAGGATTTATAAATAACTTCATTTTTGGGGCTACAGAGAATAACTTCTCTGAGGGACGCCACCCTACTACAATATCTGCATCCTTAACAAGATTTGATAGACTTCTTTCCGAGGTTTTAGCAGAAAATAAGACTTTAATATTCTCGATGGGTTTCAATTTGTCCAAAATATACTCTTTCGCGGGTTCAGGTATATTTGAAACAAAACATACAGTAATAAGCTTATCTTGCCTATCTTCTAAGTTGGTTGCGATTTTCATAATTGTATTTTTAAAGTAGTAATATATTATATTTATAAATATCAATTAATCAAAATTAATGGCAATTAAAAGGGATGGAAATTGTCAGAACAGAAATTATTTCAAGTTTTCGTGAATAAATTAGAATTTGATCCTGTAGATTATTTAGTATCTAGTGAAGAACAAGATCTTAGTACTTTTCAGAAACAAATGATAGATAAGGCTACTGCTATTCTGAAGGATAATATTGTTGGGAGTTTAAAATTTTTTGGAGGAAATATAAAAGTAAATGAGGAAAAATTCAAAGAACTAGAAAAACGAGCCGCAGAGGAATTAGAAGACGAGCAATACGAAGATATTAAGAAAGAATTGAAGACATACGTTAAAAAATTACGGGAATTAATAGAAAAAACATGTATTGCAATAATTCCGGTAAAAGAGATGCCTTGGGTTGATGTATTATTTCGATCAGTCCCTCGAATAGTTTTTGACAAGAAAGTTGAGCTTTTAGATAATGCAATTGCTTATTATGGAGAAATAAAATGTGCTATTTCAAGACCTACAATTTTTGGGAAAATGGGTGGTGAAAAACCTTTATTTGCACCTGTTATGGGGACTATTGATTTAGAAGGCTTCAAACTCGATGAAACCGAAAAAGGTCCAAAATCACAGATTTATTCCTATGTTAGTGCTCTCATTAATTCTCTTGATTCTGTTGTAACAAGGAATCACCTCGCAAAATATCATGAAAAGTATCAAAGACATGGAGATCCCATCTGTGATTTCCTGATGAAAGATAATGAACTAGTAAATTCATTAGAAAAGGTAACTTCTAGTATCGAATCAAATCGACTTTCTTCGGAAATGGCTGTAATAAGCATAGCAGTTCCTCAACCCGCAGATAAAACAACTTTATTAGTAGTTGTTGATGAAGGTAAAGAGTCAAATCAATTCTCTATATGTTTTGAAGCACTCTTGAGATTTTCTGCTGAAAGTTGTAACATCCCTACTCAACCACAATCGTCTACACCACAAACTACGCCTCAACAACCTGGTGGTGTGAGAACTCCTGGGGGACAAGAACTCAAAGTTTGGAGTGCTGAAGATCTAGCCTCTGAAGCTCAAAAGAGAATGGAATCTCAGCCAAGTATGCCTGAATGGACCGAGGAGGAGTTAAATAAGTTTGCTAGTGAGCGTGGAACAGGGTTACCGGAAGGGATGGAAGTTTGGACTGAAGATGATTTACAAGAACTAGCCCGGAAGCGACAAGGTGGCTTAGATATTCCTGAATGGGCGCCAGATAAGGAGATGAATGAATGTGCTAAATGCGGTTATGCATTAAGACCTGGATGGAGTAAATGTCCTGTCTGTGAAACCCCTGTAGGGGCTAAACCTGAACCAGAGTCAAGTCAACAACAAACTCCCGAACCAGAAGAGGAATTAAAGGAAGAAGAAAACGAGTCTTCAGAAGAAAAACCAAATCTTGAACCAATAGAAAAATCTTCAGAGGTAGTTGAGGAAGAAAAAAAGGATTAATTACTATCATCATTTTTTTTGAATTTCCTTTTAAAGCATTTATAAATAACAGCGAGATATTTGTCTTTTATTAACTAAACCAATAACTTTAAATGTATACAAAAGTAGCAAGATTCCAAACTTTTTTTAAGTAAATTTTATTTTCAAACATATAGGAATTAAGAGTTTCGGAAATTTAATTGTTACATAACATTTTTTTATTTAAGGGTAAAGAAGTTCAAGATATTGAAGATCTTAATATTTATTATTACCCAAAACAAGTAATCAATGTTAATAATAAAATCCTTGTAAATAACATTTTACAAGGTCATAATCACGGATCCCCTACTGAAGATCATATCTCATCATCAAATAGCAGCATAATACCGCATAAAAATTCAAATCACTACACTATTGATCAGCCTGTTGCTCAATATGTTAATGATCTTAATATCTATAGTTCTTGTATAGATGGAAATATTATTATAGGCTTAATCTTTGATAATGAAGACAATCCTTATGATTATAAAGAAATTTTTGAAGAATTATTGTCAGAATTGCTACATAAAGACTCAGGGTATTTTATCGAAGATGAGACAGAAATCGATAGTTTCTTGATTTCAATATTTATCGATATTCGTAGATATGGGGATGAGGTTGTAGAAAAACCTCCTGAAATTGAATATCACTTTCAAAGAGATTCTTTTTTCAAGGTCTTTCTATTTGGAATTGATGAAACAGGGAAATCAAGTCTTGTCCGAAGATTAAAAACAGGGGAATTCAATGATAATTATTTCACTCCCACAAGAAAATTTGATATACAATATATTCAAGCAGAAGAAGGAGGCTTATTGGCATTTTGGGACATGCCTGGACAGCAATTTTTGCGCCGTAAGTGGCTTATTGGTCTTCAAGATTCAAACATCATCGTTTATATGTTAGATATTGCCAATCAGCGTAGATT
>JAGXNR010000104.1 GCA_019894875.1 Promethearchaeota archaeon
GCATTTCCTTTCATAGTTGAATCTTTTTCTCCATATGCTGGAGAAAGACATTGAATACCCATAGCTTGGCACATAGAGATTTGAGTAAATAACAGGTATTCGCAAAAGAAGATCACAGCACTAATGATATCGAGGTTTGCAAAGACTGAAAACAGGATTGTGATAAAGATCGCTATGAAAGTGTTTAAAACAACCATTGCTAACAAGTAAGAATATACTAATCCCTTTAATCCTCTTGGAGATCTCTTGTAAACCCATAATATATCTTTTGAATCAACGAAGGCTAGATGACCAAGCATCACACTTGCTACACCACCTCCAAGTACAATGGTCATTGTTGTAGCTAAGGTTAATCCTAATGCATCCTCTCCCATTCTTGAGATAAACCATGATATAAATCCTACAAGACCAACTACATAAGCAATTCTAGCAAAATTCGCCTTCTTCCTAAGAAACCTTTTCAATTGAATAATTATCAAACCTCCCCATTTAGAGCCTGCCCCTTTTCTCACCATTTTATAAAAGATGTTTTCTTGCTCAATTATAGTAATACTACTTTTTTCTGTTCCACTTTCTAAAGAATAAAATGATTCTGCTTTCTTGTAAGAGATATATAAGATAAACAGAGGGATACTAGCAACTAGAAGAAGATTTACCCAAATATTTAGAATAAATGCATCTAAGAGAATTGGATCTAAGCTATATAAGATTAAATTGGAAAACCAAAAAGATGGGTAAAAAGCGAGCCAATTTTTTAATTCGGGATGAGCCAACAGAAAGTTAAGGAAGAATATTACGGCGTACATTATGACAACTAAAAGAATCGTAAAAACCCAGATCAAAGCTTTTCCTAGATCTCTTGCCTTCTCACTTTTAGCAATTTTGTGTTCGAACCAACTGGCAATAATTGTTCCGATCAGATTTGCGAAATAAACAAGACCAAATACAGATCCATAAATAGTAATATATTGGACGATTGTTAAGTCTATCAGAGGATTGATCAAACCTACGACAATTGGAGCAAATATTAAGACTGCCATTGTATAAATTGGAGATTTGCCTAAGAATTCTCCTAAAAAGATATCATTTGCTTTTACTGGAGTTGATATAAGAGTTTCCTTGAATCCAATTTCACTTTTGTTATATACATTATTGAGAGGATACATCAAAAGCATTAAAAACAACATCATCAAAACAGATTCAATAATCAGTGCTACCACAGGTTTGAAAATACTTGAAAATTGGATAGCTAAAGTTGGGATAAACAGATCAAATAGAAATGGGGCCGCAATAAATGCCCACAAGAATAATAGCGAGTATAATGATATAAAGAATAGTTTACGGTGGTTTCTGAACTTGCTTGTTCTAAGTTTTATCTCATTCTTTGCAATTATCCTCCATAAATTCTTCGTTTTTGGTTGAATGTCAAGAGATTTTTTATCGTCATTCCCATCGAAAGACTCATCAAGCTTTTTTTCAATCGTTAATACTGTCATTTTAAATCTACCTCGATTTTTTGTTTTTAACCTTTCGGGATCTTTGCTTCTTACTATTTTCCTCGTGGTTGTTTAAGTTTTCATCTCTCCAAGCTAATAAATCATTGATATGAGTGGCTCCGGTAATTTTTAGGTAGGCATCTTCCAAGTCTTTGGCACCCACAGATTCAATTATTTCTGCTGGAGTGCCTTCAATTTTTAGCTCACCGTTAACTATAATGCCAATTACATCACATAATTCCTCTGCTGCATCAAGAAGGTGGGTACAGATGAATACCGTTTTATCTGCCTTTTTTGCGAGTTCAAAAATTAGGTCTTTAACCATTCTAGCAGCAGCAGGATCCAAATTTGAAGTAGGTTCATCTAAGAAAAGTATTTTTGGATCTTGAATTAAGGCTGCACATAGACAAACCTTCTGCTTCATACCTCTAGAATATCCTTCTAGAAGATCATTTTCTCTACCGACCAAATCAAACAATTCTAGCAATTCGGTTATACGCAAAGAAATTACATCCTTTGGTAAGTAATATAACTCTCCAATAAATTCTAGGAATTCTCTCGCAGTGAGTTTTGAATATAAACCAGGAGATTCTGGTAAAAAACCACATATCATTTTCACCTTCTCACTTTCAACTGCAAGATCGTATCCCCCTACTGTTGCATTTCCTGATGATTTAGAGATTAATGCATTAAGCATTCTAACGGTGGTTGTTTTCCCAGCACCATTTGGTCCTAATAATCCATATGTTTTTCCGTAAGGAATTTTTAAATTCAACTTGTTAACCGCTAGAACTTTACCAAAATGTTTAGTAAGTTCATGGGTTCCAATTGCTGTTGTATTACTCAAATTTTTTCACCTCAATTTTTTTATTTTGATTTTTTTTATTATAATATATAATGAGTACTAGAAAGATGATAAATAAGAAAGAATCAAGATTTGAGTTATAATTGTTCCATCCAAGAGCTTCCCCTAAAATTATTGAAATCTCTAATATAACAAAGACTAAACCAATAAAACACTTCCCACACATCCTTTTCTTATTTTTTTCAATGTTATTGACTTCAGAATCTTCAACAGCTATATCTCATTTTTAATTTTATATCTATATCTTATTAGAAAGCTAAGATTCATTGTTATTGATAAACCTGTGAATAATCCCCTGAAAAAATCAACTATGGGTTCTTGACCTGCGAATATGTCTAATGAAATAGCAATTATCAATGCAACCATCCCAATTGCTAGCATGAATTCTTTGTCTTTCTTGAAAAGCATAATATTATTTCACTCTTTTATTTTTTTGGTTAATTTTTCTTGTTTCATTAGCTCTTCCTCTCTTTTTCGAGCGATTATAGGAATCCATATTACAAGAGAGCTCGGGAAAAATATAAAAAATGGAAAATATGTATCAACGTCTCCAAAAATAACATATCCTGAATACGCTATGCTCGAAACTACAATAATTATAACAATTGCCAGCATAGCTCTTTGGTATTTATCCATATTCAATCACTTTTTCTTTTCTTTCTAAATCTAACCTAAATTGAATTAATACAATAATTGAATAGATCAACTTTCTATCTCTTATCCTAGCGAACTTTGTATGACAAAGCTCCCAATTAATAATAAAAAAAGCTCATATTTAAAGCTTTGTATCGCAAAGTAAATCGATAAAAAAAAGCTAATTTTCCCATTTAATCCTAATGAACTATCTAATGATACAAAAATTATTTTTTATCCAAAAACTAATATTGAAATTCTTTTTCTTTCATTTCAGATAGTTTTACAACTAAATTTATACAAATCTTATCATTCAAGCCTTAAATTATGGAAGAGAACCTAAATCATAAAGCTGAAATAATATTAAAAGATAATGTTAAAAACCTTGAGTTGATAAGTTATTTCAAGGACTCAACTGTTAAAAGCCCAGTTTATTTAGGTGTCATCCAAAAAAATTATGCTGAGATAAAATCATTGATAGATAATGGTTTAGTCAAAGACTTAGAACCTGTAAAAAGTTACATTTTTAATCTTGATAAACTAGAAAATTATTTCTATAAGAAGTTCCAGGAAAAAATCGATAACTTAAAAACTGAGATTAGGAAAAGAAAGAATAAAAAAACGGATATTATAAAACTCACAGAAGAAATGGAACCTGATGAAGACTGTGAAGATTATGAATTGAAATTATATGAATGTCTTGAATTTGCGAAAAAATCAATCTCAGAACTTGATAAAATGGAAGGAGAA
Source organism: Promethearchaeota archaeon (assembly GCA_019894875.1). Next base: position 3,745 of record JAGXNR010000104.1, read on the forward strand.
AAAGAAGATTTCAATAACCTCATCGGGGACTTACAGGAAAAACTAAAACAACATCCTATGTACAAATTTTTATTATTCATAAGGAATGATAAGGATTTTATCTTTAATAAGAGGACTGAAGATATAAATGGCGTTATTCATAAGAAAATTTTGAATAGCTCTCATGAGTGTATACCTAATAATGGTCGGGCTTTTTTTACAGATTTAATGAAGAATGAGTTTTACAAAGAATTTTCTCCTGCGAAAAATTACGTCATAACAAAATTAGGTTTTCTCCTTGATTCAAAACTAAAAGAACTTAAATGGGATCAAGACGACGATTATCAGAAAACAGCTGAAGAAATTGCTCAAGAACAAGAACTTGAGAATTTAAAAGAAGTCATTGGATTTTAAGATTGTTATTTTCTTTAACTCTATTATCTATTACTATAATTTGATATGTAGAAAAAAAAATAAATTTTTAGAATTTGGATAATTTTCTGTGAGTTAACAATACTTTTCAGATTCATATTCTGGAGGGGTTCTCCCAATAGCAGCAAAAGCCTCAACTGCAGTAGACCAGACTTCTATTGAATATTCAAACCCTACGATATTATGATATTGAACCGCATTTTGTTGGGTACGAGTTAAGGCTTCTTCAAGTTTCCCGCTTTTTGCTTCTGCAATACTTATGTTTATAATACCGTCTTTATCTGCTTTTACACAATTCGGTACTACTGTTTCAGATATCGAAGGATCTGGAGGAAAATTTGGAGCCACTTAAATAGCTTTATTCACAACTTCCTCGGTTTTATCACTTGGCCACCATGATTTAAAAACAATATATGGCATATATTTCACCTTTATTTGATTTATTTTTTACGTAATATGGATTTTTAATTAGATTTCGGTGTAGTTATATTCTAAACGATTGACTATTTAAATTTTACAGAAATGTTAATTCTGGGTTATAGTAATGATGCTAAAAAATTCTTATAAAAAGAAGCTAAACAATTCGTAAAATCATCTGAGAGAATAATAAACTCTACGGCATCTGCTATTAATCTTTTATATAGTAAGAGAAACATTATTATTTTTCAAATAATTTTAATATCTAAAATACCGCAAAAAGTGAAATGAACAAATGAGTGATAATGTTTATGTTATCGGAGTTGGGATGGTAAGATTTGCCAAACTCCCCGGCAGAACAATGAAAAGTATGACTGGCGAGTCCGCTGAATTAGCATTAAAGGATTGTGGTTTAGGTAAAGGAGATTTAGAAGCTGCTTGGTTCAGTAATTCCGGTTGGGGTCAATCAGAATACCAACATTGTATTCGAGGGCAGGTTGCACTAAGTACACATGGTATTGATAAAATTCCAATTACCAATGTGGAAAATGCATGCGCAGGTGGAAGTACCGCATTTCATAATGCATGGATGTCAATTAAAGCAGGAGTATATGATGTTTCTTTAGCAATTGGTACAGAAAAAATGTACTTTGATAAACCTCCTCGGGTAACTAGTGGAGGCATTCCCGGAATGGGTGCGATGAGTGGTTTTATCGCAGGGACAGATGTAGAGGACACTCTCAATATGATGGGTGCACTAAAGAAGCAATTTGCAGAAGGAAACAAACCTCCTACTGAGAAAAAGAGTGAGGGTGAGAAGGACGGAGGAGAGAAGCCCAAAAAGAAGGATCACAGTATCTTTATGGATTTTTATGCGGCTGGAGCTCGAAACCATATGAAAACCTATGGTACAACACAAAGACAAATTGCCGCTATTGCTGCAAAAAATCACAATAATTCAACAATGAATCCCTTAGCTCAATATACATTCCCTCAAACTATTGAACAAGTCATGGAAGATTATGTAGTGGCGTATCCCCTAACGAGAGCCATGTGTGCTCCTACTGGTGATGGTTCTGCCGCTGCCATTCTTTGCTCAGAAAAATATTTAAATGATAATCCAAGCCTCAGAGATCGAGCAATTTTAATACGTGCTTCAATTTTACGATCTGGCTCGCGACAAAGTTTTAATGAAATAAAAGTAGCCTCTGATATTGCTTACAAAACAGCGGGACTCGGTCCAGAAGATATTGATGTATCAGAAGTTCACGACGCAACAGCGTATGCCGAACTTCATGTAACAGAAGGATTAGGATTCTGCCCCGTAGGTCAGGGTGGTCCATTTGCTGAAAGTGGCGCTACAGCGCTTGACGGAAAGGTCGCAGTCAATCCTAGTGGAGGTTTACTAGCTCGTGGTCACCCAATTGGTGCATCAGGTGTAGCACAAATGTATGAATTGGTCACACAATTGCGTGGAGAAGCGGGAGAAAGACAAGTTAAAGATGCTAAAATAGCTCTTGCTCACAATGGAGGAGGTAACCTAGGTCCAGGGGGAGCTGCATTGTGCATACATATTTTAGCGAATAATTAATTATTCTTTATTTTTTTTATAAGACTCTTTGAATGAGAATAGCACTCTAAAAGGAATTATATAAATTTTTGTTTATAATACAAAATTTAAAAATAGAGTAAAAAAATAGGTGTTACCTTTTACATATAACTATTAATTTCCCTTGCTATCTTGAGATTTTGTTTCTCTTCAAAATATCGAGGGTTTAACTTTAGAATTTTTGCGAGCTCAGGATATTTCTGCTCATCTAATTCAGTTTTGTTTATTTTTTTGAATAATGACATTTTTTTTTATCACGTTAATTTTCTTTGTTACTAGTAATACGGAAAAACACCTATTAAAATGCTCTCTATAATAAGTTTAAGGCATCCTTAAGAACCTTAAACTTTTTTCTCTTGAATTTTTAGGTTTTCCAGGCTTTTTCGTGCGGTTTAAATAGTTCCTTTTTTTTCATTAAACAATATTTAAGGATTTAAATATGGATGTTATATTATTACTAAATATGGAGCTTATTTACAGAAAACTACAAAATTTAGGTGGCTCGCTTTATGTGAGTTTACCTAAGGCATGGACTAATAAATATGAATTGGATGGTAAATCATCAGTAGCGCTTGAAGTTCGAGATGATGGCACATTAACAGTTATGCCTAAAAAGGAGCAACCGAGTGAAGTATTGAAGGACGAAGTTGTTTTAGAAGCAGATCAATATGTCATTTGGGAACTGTTAAAGAAGAGTTTGGCGGGTTTAACGAATATTATAATTACATCTGATAAAGAAATTAACAAAGTTCAAAGAAAAAACATTAGAAAATATGTAAATAGACTTCCTAACACAGAAGTCATTGAAGAGACTAAACATAAGATAACCATTCGAAATTTTGGGTATAAAGAAATCCCAACAAAAAAATTAATTAAACGATTGTTAGATATAGTAGTTAATATGTTCGAAGATTTGCGAAATGGATCATTAGATGATTTGCATGATAATTTTGAGGATTTGAGGAAATTTTACTTTATTCTGGTTATTCATATTAGAACTTATCTTAGGACGGGGATTTATATTTCAACCAATAGTGATTTTACTCCGCTTGAAGCAATGGACTATCGAATGTTATGTGAAAAAAATCAAGAGATCGGAGAAATTTTAGAAAAATTTCGTCTCTCAGAAGGGATACTAGATTTTTATAAAGAAACTGAACAATATTTTAATGAAATAAGGAAAGCTTTTCTTAATAAAGATGCTAAACTGGCATATTATAGTTGGTTGAAAAAGGATGCACTATTCAAAAAAGCTCAAGAGGTAATGGAGAATTTAGACCATGATGATAGGGATAATATTAACATTCTACTTCGAATAGTTCAGAACTGTAAAGACATGGCCGCATTGACTTAAATTCTTAAATATTATGGTATTCATGGAATTTTATTATTAAAATATAGAATATATAATACCTCTATCTACTAAAGAGCAAAGAATTTTAAATTTTAGTTACTTTTTTTCTAATTACTATGATCACATGGATTTTAAGTATCTTCTTACTGATCTGGATTCTAGCAAACCGTTTTTCACAGGATGGAAAAATTGATGAAGAACCTCTCGGGATGCCACGCGGAACTGTCAGAGCGTTCATTACTCTAATGATTGTTTCATTTCCTTTTGGATATTTACTCGCTGGAAAGACGATTCCACCTTTAATTGCGAATGCGATCTTTATTGTAGTTGCATTTTATTTTGAAGCAAGGAGGAGTGGCCATGAAAGATTAAAGCAGATTGTAGATGAAGTAAAAAGCTCAGAACAGATATCAATTGAATTGAGAGAGGAGAAAAAGCCATAATATTTGCCAAAATATACAGTGAGAATCTCTTTAGTAACTATATTAGTATTAATTCAAATTATGATATTGTTTCAGCCCGGTCTTATTTTTGAGGCAAGTAATACTCTCGCAGATGTATTGCTTATAGTTTTTTTCTTTATAATTGGTGCGTTTTTTAGATCTATTATACAGTCTCGAGAAAAAAAAAAATAAAACAAAAAATAGCAGAAATGGATACCTCTCTTTCCGAAGTTCAAATCATAGAGCAACTCATGTTAAAAAAACCTAGTTGGTGGAAACGCAACGGTACAAGTCTCCTTTCTATTATAATGTTAGTATTAATTATGACTGCGTTATTATTATATACCTTTAGCATTGATTATACTTTTCTTGATTTACCACAATACGGATTAATGATGTCTCTTCAAGGTACGATTTTACTTCTTGTGAATGTCTACTATGGGATCAGGGATTAAACTCTTAATAATTTTTAAATACTTTTTATTTTTTAATAAAAGGAGAAAAAAGAAATTTATAAATAAAATTCTGTTCCCGTAACTCCTATCATATGAGATTTATGTCGAGCCATTATTTTGTTAAAGTTGAAACCCGTACAGTGCATCCCACATACGATTTCTGGATTTAACTGTTCAATGAATTCCACTTTTTTTTCAATTAATTTCTCTGAATTCCATTCTTCATGAAATCCACCTATTACAGCATAAATTTTATTTATCCCTGTTATTTTCTGAGCATGTTTAATTGTATTTATTACACCGCAATGCCCACACCCAGTAATGATAACTAAGCCCTTATCTTCTATGTTAATATATATTGAGGTTTCATCTTTGAAGGTATGTTCTATGAAATCGTTTCTACCCTTCATTATGTAAACGCCTGGTGTCGTTTCATTCTTATCAGTTAACGTAATTTCTCCACTTGTAATGATCCCATTATGAAGTTTCACGGGTTCATTAGTTTCAATTACTTTAACTCCATTCTCGTTTGCTAAATTAGTAACCATGCTTTTACTTAAGGGAGGTAATTTTCGACGGAGTGCGAACGTATCCTTTTCTTCTTTTAAAGCGGTAGCTAACTTATCTGCAGGAACTATTTCTCCAGTTTTTTTTACAGCTATAAAAAATTGTTCATAGCAAAGTGGATTCAAATAAAATTGACAACCTTCTTTTAACAAGGGAATCACTTCAGTTAAACTACCAAAATGATCAAAAT
>JAGXNR010000105.1 GCA_019894875.1 Promethearchaeota archaeon
GCTTTAGAAAGTATGATATTAAGGTTGACTATGAAAAGCTGAAGATTGCCATAACTAGAGACAGAGAATTACATGGTATCTTTTTATATGAAGGCGTGGTGTATCCTATGAGCCCAGAGAAGAAAAAGTGGTATAATGGGTTAAGTAAAAGAAGTGGATATATAATTAAAGCGAGTTTTGATAAGATTGCAGCAAGTGGGGCAATTGAAAAAAAAGTTGATATCAAAATTGCGATTGATATAATCTCTCTTGCATATGAAAATGCCTATGATAGGGCGGTGTTGGTATCTGGAGACGGTGATTTTATTCCTGTTGTAAAGAAGGTAAAAGAATTGGATAAAAATGTGGAAGTTTGGGCGTTTAGATATTCAATGGCAAATATGTTAAAAGAAGAACTCGGTCAAGAAAATATCTATTATATTGATGACATCTTAGATGAAATAAAAATGTAGGAATTCTGTATTTAATGTAAAAATTATCCTAATATAAATCTAAAAGGAAATAGGACTTAAAAAAATTAGAGACAAGAAAGATTTTTATCAAATCATTCTTGAGGATGATTATAGAATAAATAATCTATAAATGCAAGTTTTAAAAACTCGCAAAGTGAATTATGTTTATTGCTGTGAGAAAATTTATTTACTCACATTAAAACGAGAGAAGTGCAATGAAAGATCCAGATTTAGTGAGAGTGAAGGAGTCAGAGGATCCTGAGGAGTGTTTTGATTTAGGAGTAAAACTTGGAGAAAAAGGAGATTTTAGTGGTGCAATTGAAGCGTTTAATAAAGGATTAAAACTAAATCCTGAAGAAGTGGTGGCTTGGATTAATCTAGGATTAGTTCATGGTCGAAAAGGAGACTTTCAAGCAGAAATTCAGGCTTACAAGAAAGCACTTAAACTCGAACCTGAAAATATGGAGGTATGGGTCAATCTTGGAGTGGTTCTTGAACAAACGGACGACATCAATGGTGCCATTGATGCATACGAGAAAGCTTTAGAGCTTAATTCAGATGATACCGATACTTGGTTTGATCTGGGAGCAGCATTTGGTAGATTGGAAAATTTCAAAGACGCAATAATAGCCTACAAAAAAGTTCTTGAACTTAATCCACTTGATTCTCAAGCTTGGCTCAATCTTGGGGTAGTCTATATACAAACTGACAATTTTGATGAAGCACTAAAAGCCATTGAGAAAGCGATAGAAATTGATCCTAATGATGAAAGAGCATGGTACGACCTTGGATTGATACTGGGTCAAACTGGTGATATTGAGGGTGAAATTAAGTCGTATAAAAAGGCACTTGAGCTCGATTCAAGTATTGAACTAGCATGGTATAACCTTGCGGTAGCTCTTGAGGATAAAAAAGACTTTAAGGGTGCTGCTGAGGCATATAAAAAAGTACTTGAACTTGACCCTGAAGATGATGAGACTTGGGAAGACCTTAGCTTAGTTCTCAAAAAAGTGGGTGATCATGAAGGTGCATTAAATGCACAGAATAAAGCAAATTCAATAAGAAATAAATCCTGATTGCTTATTCATTATATTTCCTTGTTATAATTATAGTATTATTTCTTTTCGGTAAGATTTCTATAAAAGGTTAATTAGAAAAAATAAGGAAGAATAAGGTGTTTATGGTTTGAACAAGGATGAGTTAGAAAGGTTTTTTAATCGATTAGAAGTGTTGTTGGAAAAAAATGGTTGTAATGCACGAGATTTAACAAATGCCCAAATAGTACTGGAAGAAATGGCAATTCCAAAAGCAGAACAAGAAGAATTTTTGGAAAATTGTAGAAAATCTGGGGGATTTTGTGATTGTGAGATTTTTTTAAATTCAGAAGAATATTTAAGAGAATTATATGACAAATGAAATAGATGTGGAAATTAAAAAAATATTTATGTATAGAAACAAAAAAAATACTAATTAAGAGGAAAATTTCATATTGACAATGCTCTATGGATACAAAGGTAAGCTTTTACATATAGATCTTGGTCATGAAACCTATAAGCCCGTAACCATTCCAGAAGAAATTTTAAAAAAATATGTTGGTGGACGAGGTCTTGGGGCAAAACTTTATTGGGATTTAATCCCTCCCGAAGTAGACCCGTTCAGTCAAGATAATATTTTTATGGTTCTTACAGGTCCATTAACTGGTACGATGGCACCTGGTGCGGGGAAACATCTTATTGTTACCAAATCTCCTGCGAGTGGTGGTTGGTTAGAATCATACTCTAGTGGTAGAGTAGCTTCAGAACTAAAATTTGCTGGATATGATGGGCTTATTATTACCAAAAAGGCTAACAATCCCGTTAATGTATATATTATAGATGATAAGGTGGAATTCTCGGATGCAACACAATTATGGGGCAAGGGAGCTTTCGATACAGAAACATATTTGAGAGAGAATTTCGATCCAGAATGTGGTAGTTTATCGATTGGACCCGCTGGAGAGAATTTACTCCCTTTTGCTTGCGTAGGAAGTGAGTATTTTCGAAAGGCAGGTCGTGGAGGTGCTGGTGCTGTAATGGGGTCAAAGAATCTTAAATCAATTGCTATCAAAGGAACTAAGGGCATTAAATGTGCTGATATAACTGCTCTTCGACAACTTGTTCTTTCTCATCGCAAAAACGTCAGGCAAAGATACTCGACTCCAATGACATTAAGCATTACGAATGCTGCAGGTATGTTACCTACCCGAAATTTTACTAAGGGTCAGTTTAAAAAAGGAATTGGCACCATCGATAAAGATGCTGTTCTAGATGCTAAGATAGGGAGTCGGGCTTGTTATGCTTGTTTTGCAGAGTGTTCAAATATAACACAAGTAAAGGAGGGAATATATAAAAATTTAGTACTGGAAGGTCCCGAATATGAGACTCTTGCCATGTTAGGTGCTAATCTAGAAATCGATTACCTACCAGCGATTATGAAGGCAAACTATCTCTGCGATGATTTAGGGATGGATACAATTTCTTCGGGTGTAATTATCAGTTTTGTAATGGAATGCTATGAACGAGGGATTTTAACCAAGGAGGAAACGGGTGGTTTAGAGCTTAATTTTGGTAATTATGAAGCTATGATCGAACTTTTAAGTCTCATGGCTTATAGGAAGGATTTCGGTGACTTTTGTGCTCAAGGGGTGAGAGAGATGGCCCGTAAACTTGGACAGAATACTGAAGAATTTGCTATGCATTCTAAGGGTTTAGAAGTTCCTGCTTATGATCCACGAGCAGGATGGGGTTCAGCTATTACATATTCTATTACCCCACGAGGTGCTTGTCATAGAAGAGCTTGGCCCCCTTCTGTAGAAGTCTTAGGAGGAGTAGATCCATTCATTATCGAAGGAAAAGCAGAAATAGTAAGAAGACTGATGAATTATAGGTGTATAATGCATATGCTTATAGTATGTGATATGCTTGGACCCGGAATTCGTCTAGGATTAAATGATTGGGCAGAGTATCTAAATATTGTTGTTGGTTCAAATTATACGGGGAAGGATCTTATCAATTCTACAGAGATTATTGAAACGCTTATTAGGCGCATTAATATTAGGGAAGGTTTTAGCTCCAAGGATGATATCCTTCCAAAACGTATTTTAGAAGAAAGCCTTCCTGAGGGTCCAGCAGCAGGAAAAATTATTGGAAAAGAAAATTTTATGGAAATGAGAGCTAAATATTATTTCTGCCGTGGATGGGACGAAGAAGGGGTTCCAACTCAAGAAACAAATGAAAAATATGAATATGAAGCGGAACCAAGTGTTAAGATTTAAAATTTATTGTTGTTAGTGGTAGTGAACAAAAACTAAGAAGAACGGTGAAGTGCTTTAATGATTATAAAAATTACTACTCTAGGTGTTCTAAGTCACATTCTACCAAACGGTAGTGAGAGTATCGAAGGGATAGAGTTCACTATTCAAGAAATGTTAGATGTATTAGTGAATAAATATGGGAATCGAATAGCCGAGGAATTGTTTAAGAAGGGGAAACTTAAGAAAGAATTGTCACTCTTGATAAATGGTCGAAATGTACTATCAATGCCGAATAAGTTCCGAACAGTTTTGAAAGATGAAGATGAAATCATGATAACAACAGTTATCACAGGAGGATGAAGTAAGGGAAGATTATGGGTAAACGAGTTTTGTTAGTTAAACAAGAAAATTGTAAGGGGTGCCATTTATGTGAATTAGCATGTTCAAGTGCTAAAGAGGGAGAGTTTATTCCTTCTCATTCACGCATTTGGGTTGTCACTAACGGTTTGAAAGGATGGTCGAGACCAATAATCTGTTTACAATGTGAAGATCCAATGTGTATGGCAGTGTGTTCTGCTGAAGCTATCCATAAAACTACTACATCCCAAGGAGATACTATTATTTCAATCGATAAGGAGAAATGTATCGGATGTTATCAATGCATCGTTGCCTGTCCATTTGGTGCAATTGAGTTCTTAAAAAATCAAAAAGCAACGAAATGTGATTTATGCGGAGGTTCCCCTGCATGTGTAGAATTTTGCTTTTATGATTGCATTAAATTTGTTGAGCTTTCAGATGAAGATTATCAAAGACGATTGAAAAAAATAAAAGTACTCACCACTAAAGCTTGTCGAGAACTTAGTAAACAAGAACCTTATAAGCGTCGTGTTATGTTTTCTTCAGATCTCTCGAAAGTTACAGATTTTTAGTTTGTTCGAGAAAGAAAGAAAATTCTATATACTTTTCACCTTCTTAACGGGTATTCTATTTCTCGGACTCTAATTATCCTTTAATGTATAACGTAGAAATATTATTAAATATATGATTAGCAAATTTATAACAAAGAGAAATTACTTTCCGATAAAGTTTTAAAAAAAGTATAATTTAAACGAAAAATATCATGTCAGAAATAGGGACAACAAATAAGAATTGAGAAAGTTCTCTTGTTTGTCTTGGTGAGGATAAATCGACTGAAATTGCCGTGGTTGGAGCTAAAGGTGTTATTTATCGAAAATATTTTTTTATAACAAAATCACAAATTTTTATATTCAAATGAGATATAATCTAAAGTAGGATTACAACTATTAATGAAAATAAATAGAAAAGTAATGAATAATGGAAACAATTAAAGAACCAGCTAGAGATATTCCGGTAATTGATAAAGTGGATGTAATTGTCGTTGGTGGAGGCCCAGCAGGAATAGGTGCCGCTTTAGCTTCTTCACGAGCAGGAGCTAGAACTTTTTTAGTAGAACGTTTTGGTAGTTTGGGTGGGCAACAGACACAAGGTCTCAATTCAGTCTTTTCTCGTGTAGATCCTGAAATCCATAATGGAATCATACAGGAACTTATTTCCCGTCTGAGGGAAGGCGGTGCTATGAGAAAAGTGGATGAAAAGCAACAACGTCGAAATCCATTTAGAGCCAGTCTTATTAGGCGTTATGGTGAGGAAAACCTACCAAAAAGGTTGCTAAATACAAATGTAGGATGGTGGGGAGGTGAGACTATCTTTGATCTGGAATATTACAAATATCTTCTTGACTCTCTGATGCAAAACGATGGGGTAAAGATGTTTCTGCATTCTTTTGCAGCCGCGGTCATAAGAGAAGGAGACACGCTTAAAGGTGTAATCGTTGAAGGTAAGGAAGGGAGACGAGCAGTGTTAGGGAAAGTCATATTAGACACTACAGGGGATGGAGATATTGCATGGAAATCAGGAGCACCAGTATTAGACGATAAAATTCCTATGGGGAGACGGAAGGGGCGTAATATGGGTTCATTAACCGCTTTCTACCTTGGTGGGGTAAATGTACAAAAATATTTAGAATATAGAGCAAATCATATGGATGAATGGGGTCAAATGTATGGGGGTCATAGGATGGTTAGGGAGGCACGAGAAAAAGGAGCTTACATTAGAGGGGATAGTATTATCCTTTCTCCAGGACATAGCGTTCATGGGGGTGGAAGGATGTGGGTAATGAATCCAATGTACGGACCACGAGGAGACAATCATCTGTGGATGACTGGAGAACAAACTAGTCTTGAAATTAGTCTAAGAAGGCAGGCATTCGAAGTTCAGAAATTACTCAAAGCGCAGATTCCTGGGTTTGAAAACTGCTTCGTTGAAAAAACTGCTAATTATCCGGTAACCACAATGCATAGAATCTTAGGGGATCATGTTTTAAATGTAGCAGAAATGCGTGAAGGTAAGTCCTTTGGTGATTCAATTGCCATAAATAATCAACCTCCAGATATTTGGGAGGTAGCTGGTAGATTTGGATATGAAATTCTCCCTCACGATATTCCTTATCGTTCCATAGTGTCTAAAGAAATACATAATCTACTAGCAGCAGGTACTACAATCTCATGCGGAATATTCACGGATGGAGGATTAAGATATTGTACACCAAGCATGTGCACGGGTCAAGCTGCGGGTACAGCAGCGGCTCTCGCTGCAAAGCAAAATATAAGCCCAAAAGATCTGGATGTTAATCTATTACAAGACACACTTCGTGCACAAGGAGCTCATACCAGTGTCGCAAATATCTCAGATGAAGTACTTGATCCATATCGGTTTATAAAAAAAGTCTCAAAGGTTGGCAAGAAGAGCTCAGACATAGAAATCGATGAAGAAGAAATAGGTAGGTATTAACTTTATTTTTATTTAATATTTTTTTCAAAACAGGGATATGTATGGTAGATTTAACAATTAAAGAAATTGGGAACAAGTTAGCACAAGCGGGAATGCTAAAGACAAGTGTATTATGCGCTTACGGTTCAGAAACAATTCCGGTTGATGCAACTCCAATAAAAAAGATTAATCGGTGCATTGCGAACGCTATTTTCACCCTATCAGCTCAGAAAAATATACCCACGATATATATAGGCGAAGATGATTTAGAGGGTTGTTGTCCCGGAGGACAAGCATGGTTTGGTTATAAAGGTTTTATGCCAATGTTAAAATATTTCTTATCAACAGGTTCAGAAGATTTTCGGGGTGGAGCTGCTGAATTTTTGATTGCCAATCCAGACTTAGCTGAAAACCAATTAAAATCAATTGGAAAAATCACACCTCTCGGAAGATATACAGTAATTCAAAGGTGTGGTGAATTAAATGACCAAGATCTTGATGTAAAAGCGTTTATTGGCTTCGGGACCTCTGAACAAATAAGAAATCTATGTTCTTTAGCTCATTTTCGACCTGAGAATGTAGTTAATATTCAAATCCCTTGGGGACCTTCATGTGCTTCTTTCGTATCATATCCGGCAGGAGTGGCTGAAAATAGCCCAAAAAATTGTATTATTATTGGTCCTTCTGATCCTACTGGAAATTATTGGTTTCCTCAAAATTATTTATCAATCGGCATCCCTTTCGAGATTGCTAAAGGAATGGCTCATGATCTTGATCAATCTTTTATTACTCAACGATCTAAGATAGCTTATCCAATAAAACGAATGTCAATTATTAGTGGAGAAAAGTCTCTACAGTGATCTCTAAGAAAAACAAAGAAAAAAGCTACTCTTCTTTTTTAATCATTTCAAGTTCGGATTCAATACCCAATAAATTTGCAACTTCAACTAAAGCTTTCCATTCAGAATGCACGTTTTGAGCTTCTCTTACTTTGCCCTGTGATACTAGGAGTTTATGTAAATTCGCTTTCGAATCAATCAATCTGACAAACATAGACAACTTATCCGTATCATCTTCAGTATTAACATAATTTCTTAGTGCATCAATCATATCCGTATCTGTAGATGAGACAGTCTTTAATGATCTCAATGCATCTCGAACTTCGATCATTAATTGTCGATTATCTTCAAGTAGTTTTAATTGGATTAGACTTATATTGATTGCATCAGAATATGATTGACTTCCGCTTTTTTCTTTGAATTCATCTAATTTATTTTTAACAATATCACTTATTTCTATTGTTGGACTCATTTTACTGCATAACTATTGGGCACTTTTTTATTTAAAGTTACAGATTTTGAATTAAAAACTTTATTTCCTTTTCTCATCGTATTGCTGATGGTATTCTTCTGCTTCCCAAAAATCAGAAGCAGGGATGATTTGGGTCACTATTGGGTTGTTAAAGCGTTTAGATGCCTCAAGATTTTCTTTAGAGATCAAGGCTTTCTCCCTTTGTTCAGAATTAAGATAGAAAATTGCAGATCGATATTGTTCCCCAATATCTGGACCTTGACGATTTAATGTTGTTGGGTTGTGAATCATCCAAAATACATCCAATAACTCATCAAAAGATACTTTAGATGGATCAAAGGTAATTTCAATAGCTTCCGCATGACCCGTTTTATGGGAACATACATCCCTATAGGTTGGTTCGGTAAATTTACCACCAGTATAGCCCACTCTAGTAGATATCACACCGGGAACTTTTCTGAATTTTGCTTCTACGCCCCAGAAACAACCGGCGCCGAAAATCGCTTTATGGGTTTCCATAATATTTTGTTAAATTTCTGAAAGATAAACCTAAGCCTAATTTTGTATAAATTTAGGTGGGGAATCAGATTTTTCACATAAGCGAGTAGAGAAATACCTTTACTGGTTATAAGGTAATAATTATAATAAGAGAAATTTTTTGTTAGTTCTATGGAGTCGAAAATGTCTAAAGATAAATGGAAAAATAAATTAACAAAAGAGCAGTATCATGTTCTCCGTGAGAAAGGAACTGAACCCGCTTTTACGGGAAAATATTGGAATCATCATGAAAAAGGTACTTATAAATGTGCAGGCTGTGGAGCACCCTTATTCTCTTCAGAGGAAAAGTTTGATTCTGGGTCAGGATGGCCGAGTTTCGATAAACCTTATGATGAAGCTAATATTCAAGAAAAATTAGATACAAGTCATGGTATGAAACGAACTGAAGTTTTATGTACCAAATGTGGAGGACATCTAGGGCATGTTTTTAATGATGGTCCAAAAACAACCGGTTGCAGATATTGTATTAATTCAATTTCATTAGATTTTCAACCAGATTCGGGGGATAAATAGTTTTAATTGACCTATTTTTTTTTCTCTTGCATCCTTAGGCTTCTCTTCCATAATATATAGAAA
>JAGXNR010000106.1 GCA_019894875.1 Promethearchaeota archaeon
GCTCTGCAATAGTAAGCCAGTTTCGTTTAGTATCAAGATTACAAAAACATTTATTTGTAAATTCTTTACCTTTTGTAAGGTTTTCAATAGCTGAATCTTGATCTCCCATTTCCTTATAGCATATTCCTAATTTAATATATGTCTGGTTAATATACCATTCATTGCTCTCTAGTTCTATTGCTTTTTGGAATTCGTTAATTGCCTTTTCATACTCTTCAAAATTCATTAAAATTTCTCCATAAGTATCATGGAATGTTCCGTTTTCTGGTTCTCGCTCGAGTAAGTCTTCTATAACCTCTAAAACATTTTCTTTTTTATCTAAATATTGTAACCAATAAATTTTGTTAAGTACCAGATTATTGTCCTCTGGATATTTTTCAATTAATTCATTTATGATTTCTAATCCTGCTTCTAGATTTTTCTTTTCTCTCAGAATATATGCCTTTTTTATTGATAGATTCCTCTCACCTTCAGGAAATTCTTTAAGTAAATAATCTAAAATATCTAATATTTCATCGAATTTATCAAAATAAATTAATATGCGGTTCTTTGAATTATAGAAATCAAGTGTTTTAGGACTTAAAGCAATAGCACTATCGATTGATTCAAGAGCTTCTTCATAGTTCTTCAATTCTAATAAAAGCTGGCTTTTTAATTGATAATATCTAGCTTTATTAGATTCATAAGGATCTATAGCTATAGCTTTCTCTATCTCACTTAGATCATCTTTTCTTTCTTGATCAAATGCATAAATCTGATTATATCCATTTATCAGTGCCTTTAAAGCGTGGGATAGAGCGTGCTCGGGATAATTTTTCTGCACCTTATCTACCATATCAAAAGCTTTTTCGTATTCTCCAAGGGTCATGGATGAAAATCCTAAAACAAAGAAATATAGAGCGTATAGTGGATTTTCTTTATCAACTTGAGAAATTTTTATATGCTTATTCAGAAATTTAATAGATTCTTTATTACGGTTTAAATTAGCAAGAATCATTGCTTTATAAATGATAAGATCTAAATCTTTTTTACCAGACTTTATAACCGAATCAACTTGTTCCAAAGCATTCCCATATTTTTTTTCATCTAATGACTTGATAATCTTCTTATAGACTGAATCTGGTTTCGAAGCCAAATAAGGTCGTAAAACTTCTAAAATACCTGTATCTAAATAATAATTTATTTCATTTTCACCAATAAATTGATATTGAGAGGTCGTAGAGAGCCCCTCCTGTAATATTTGAGGTATATTCTGCCAAATTACACCTTCTAACTTACCAGAAATACCTAATAATTTCTTTTCTTTTTCAATTTTATATGCCAGATATTTGATATATTCAGGCAAAAATTTTAATAACGAGTTCTTCAACTCCTTGTGGAAAACATATTGACAAGCTTCATCCAAAATGATATTTACAGTAGAATTCATATCAAGAGGAAGAATTACATTTGACGAATTTTCAAATAGTTTATTCAAATAGGTGAATTTTGTAATGTGTTCCTCGGTAATAACTTGAAGCATCATCTCTATTTTTTCATCTGATTGAAAATAGTAAATTCTGTCGGGAGGAACGTCTAATTTGAAAAACTTTATCGTATAGATTTGATTTTCAACAATTTCATCAATATAGTAATCAAGTGTAGTTTTTTTAATTCTATACTTTGCCGAAAATTCATCAGGGAAAACATATTTTGGATACTCATTTGGATGATTGATAGAAAGAAAGAGTAAAATTTTATGAAAATCTTCTTCATCTCTTAACACATTTTTGATTTTAGAGTATTCTAATTTTAAAACACTATTAAGAAATCGAAATTGAGTATCTCTTTCTTTTATGTTATACTCTTCAAAAAATTTGAGTGTTTTTTGAGTTAACTCCGTGATCCGTTTGCTTTCTTCTTCTAATATTGATTGTCTGTCTAACTCATATAAAGTTAACATTTTAGAATATTCTGATTTACCCATTTGAGTAATCTGATATTCTTTCTCATCCTTTTTTACAAAGTTTTTACTCATTAAATCATTCAAATTTTTCGATAATGAAGATTGATTAATAGAAAGGGGTTCTTCAAGAAAGTCTGCCCATTTGCAGTAGTTATTATTGTACACCATCCAGAGAATCCAGTGATCATAGTTTCTGCGTGTTAATATTACTTTTGGTGGATAACTTAATTTCCTCCCCCCTCTTTTCGCTTGTCCTAACTCATAGTATTTTTCACGTCCTTTAGATGTAATGCGATATTCGTTGAATTCACTTTTTATAATATGTCCATCACGTTTTAGTCTACTTATATAAATTGATAAAGTTGATTTATTAACCTTTTCCTTTAATTCTGACCAAGAACAGGTATTATTATTGCTTAACATCCAAAGGATGATATATTCCCAATTGGGTTTTCCAATAAGCGGGTTTAAAATTTCCTCAGGGGGGAAATTACAGGTTGTATCCAAAATTCATCGATTTAAAATCAATTGTTATAATTAATATAAGAAAAAGTTTATATATAAATTTATTGATTTGAACTCTAATTAGACTTCATGTAGTATGATTTTAGCTATATATGTCAAACAAGATTAAATCGTTTCAATAAACAAGAATCTAAAAGAAGTCTAAGAGTCCATTCAGAGTTCCTAAAATCAAACTATATATTAAACAGTTCCCTAATATTATTTAACAAACAAAAAAAATAAAAAAGTTGAAAAAAAAAATGACCCAAATATATGCTGAAGTAGTGGTTAAAAAAGTCGAAAAGATTGAAGAGCCTGAATCCCTTGGTGATTTGAATCCAAAGTATTTTGAAGAAGTAATTCATCTTGAAGATGCTAAGGTGAGCATTAGGGCTTCAGATATTTACGCTGGCTCAAAATTCGATTTTTTCAGTGCTTTTTAAAAGACTTAACTGATTTTTTTTAATTCATATCCTTATTTTCCTTTTAGCTTCCTGTTTTTTAATCTATTACTTGTTCCAAAATATGAACTTTTACTAATCTTATAGGATTAAGCGTGTTCTTATTAGGTTGGGCGCTCAAAAAATGGGAGTCTAAAATAAATCTAAGATTCCACGTAAACTTTCCGAGTTAAAACTATTAAACGAACCGTGATCTAACTAATCTCATGAATAAAAGTATGAGTATGATGAAAAAAATGGGTTCGTTATTAATTGAAGAGAGTATCCCAATAAAACTTGAGGAATTGCATTTGGTTTTAATAAAAAAAAATATAGAGATTAAAGATAGAGTTAATATGGAAGCTCAAGAGCAATATGAGCTTTACAACTCTTTGAATCCTAGATATTTTGAAGTGGAGATTAGACCTAAAAATTCACAGCTCAAATTAGATGCAATGTTTCCAAGATCTAATCAAAGTCTCATCAGACCTTATTAAAAAATTCAAGTTTGTTATTAAAAATAATAAAATAACAGAAGAGGTGGTAAAATCTGACAGAAAGTAGAAGAATGATTATTCCTGATTTAAAAGGAGTTATTTATGTACCATGTGAAGAGAAAGCTAAGGTTAAGCCGAAAAAAGAATTTGAAATACCGGCAATTACCAAAAATGAACCAGATTTAATAGAATCTAAAAGAGCTATGAAAAGATGGAAAAATTCGTTTGGTTATTATTGTCTGCATCCTGAAAAATTCAGGTTTAGCCTGAGAGATTTAAAATAGAATATTTAATATAAAGGGGTGATAAAAAGAATGGTTGAAGTATTGTTAAAGAAAAAGGTTTTTGATAAACTACTTGAAATAGAAGATTTAGTAATTTTAGAAGAGTACTCCACAGTTGACGAAGATCATGAGATCATTAAAGTCAAAGTAGAAGAGAAACCGCTTAAAAAAGCATTATCAAAATTATTGAAGAAATCGAAATATAACGCTAAATATTTAGAAGAAATGGTTGACGTCAATAAAGTCAAAAGAGACATTCATTACAGGAGGTATGGACTTTTCTAAATTTTTCATTTCCTTATCAAACTGATTTTATTCTGAGATCAAACTTCAGGGAGAGATAAAGTCAGGGGGAGGGGGACCTTTTCCAGCCCCCTCCTATTTTTTTATTTTATGTTATCATTTTCACATATTTGTAAATACTATAATAAATTATATATAAAGATTAAACCAAAATTTTAAATTAAAGAAAAACCGATATAAGTTTAGTTATTAATTTTTGAATGGTATATATCATAATCTAATTTCTGGGAACAAGTTCAATGAACGATAATGAACGTAAGTTTAGATTTAAGGTAACCGTCATTGGGGATGGAAAAGTGGGGAAAACATCCTTAATAAAAAAATTTACTCAAGGTTCTTTTAAAAAAGATTACGTAAAAACAATCGGAGCACAATTTTCAGTATACGATGAAAAAATGAAGGGGGATAAAATTAGATTATTGTTTTGGGATATCGCTGGGCAAGATACATTCCACTTTCTACGACCGAATTTCTTTAAAAATAGTAGAGCCGCTATAATTGTTTACAGCCTTGAAGAAGATAAATTTGGTAAGGAGAGTTATGAACACATCTCAAGCTGGCATGAAGACATCTTAAAATTCTGTGGAGATATCCCTATTGTAGTGTTTGGTAATAAAGTTGATTTAATAGATGAAAATAAAATAGATAATTCTAAAATCCAAAAATTAGTTGATGAGAATACCTTTCTTGGGCATTATGTAACCTCTGCAAAAACAGGAAAAGGAGTTATTGAAGCCTTCAACGTAATCATAGAAACATTATACACCAAATTTAAAGGATTATCTGCTGAGCTATAAAACGCATAATCAATAAGCTTAGGCATAATTTTATAATGTTATAAATCTGATTATACTTCATATACAATTTAAAAAAATTGAATATTTGAATAAGTATATAAATTAATGAATGAAATTAACTATGTCTTCAAGGTTGCTGTAGTGGGTGATGGAAGGGTTGGTAAAACTTCCCTAATTAAAATGTTTACGCAGAGTTCTTTTGAGAAAGAATATATTAAATCAATTGGGGCTCAGTTATCTGCTTTTGTTGAGGAAATTGATGGAGAAAGAATCAAATTGTTATTTTGGGATATAGCCGGGCAAGATTCCTTCCACTTTTTGCGCCCTTCATTTTTTAATAATAGTAAAGCCGCGATTATTGTCTATAGTCTTGAAGAAAATAGACTAGGGAAAAAGAGTTTTGATCATATTCAAGAATGGCATGAAGAAATTACAAAATATTGTGGTAATATACCTACTGTAGTTTTCGGAAACAAAGTCGATTTAATAGATGAAGATAAATTGGATAATTCTAAAATCCAAGAAAGAGTCGATGAGAATAACTTTCTTGGCAACTACATAACTTCCGCAAAAACAGGATATGGTCTTATTAAAGCATTCAATTCAATTATAGAAGAATTATACTACAAATATAAATCAGCAACCCCAGAATTGTAGAATATTACTAATAATAACTGGTTTTAAAGAACAAAAGATATTTTTGATAATTGAAAAATCTTCATCAAAAATAGACAAAAAAGGAAATATTTTATAAATACAGAAAAATACTTTACTATAACATAATTTTATGCTGTTTTAAATTAAATAAATATAAAGATAAAGCGAAGTTCAAAGAGCAATGAGGTGGAAAGAATACCATCAATTAAAAAATTGGCAGTGGACAAATCTTTAAAAGAGATTTTAAAGGATAAATACCCAGATGATTGGAAAGAAATAGTGAAATGTGTTGAAGATGCCATCGATGCTGGTCATGAGGGCGATGCTTTAGAGGCACAAATAGAAACGTGTCTACAAGGAATTAGTGCTATTGCCCCTGAAGATCGAGACGCTATAAAAAAAATTCCTAGGAGTTTCATCCATATCGGTGGTTAATTAATCAACAGAAATGAAGAACTTAAGAAAGTTTTATATTTTATTCAATCCTAAATTACTTTTTTTAAATATTAGAAATATAATATTATTTGAACTAGTTCATTAAGATTTTTCTTTAAGATATTTTAATATTAAAACAATAATTCTACCGAAATGATTGTATTTGATCAAGAAATCTCTTGATATATTGATGGTTTTTCCTTCTGGTGGGGATGTAATATACACCCACTTTAATTTTCATTTAGGATCGGCATACATAATAGCATATGTAAGGGATCATGGTTTTAACGCTGAGCAATTTATATCAAATGAGACGTATAATGTTAAAGAATGTGTTAAACAAATTTTGAAATTAAATCCTAGAATTGTTGGATTTACTGTTTATGAGAAAAACTACATGCAATGTGTATTGATAAGTAATGGATTGAAGTCTTACAAACCAGAACTAATTACCATTTTTGGTGGACCCACTCCTACTGTTCAATCTAAAGAAATTATGGAAACCAATAGTAGCGTTGATATTTGTGTTAGACAAGAAGGAGAAGAAACAGTTCTTGAATTATTATCCGCTTTTTCTAAAGTTAATTACAATCAAAAATTAGTTGATTTGCCTAATATTAAAGGTATTACTTTTAGAGATGCTAATAGAGTTGTTTCTACTCCAGAATCCAACGTTTTATTTTCAAATCGATTTGTAAAGAATTATTTAGATAAATATCCCTCCCCCTACCTTTCAAAAGTCATCCCCGTATCTTATGCATATCTTATAGGGATAATTACAGCTAGAGGATGTAACCAAAATTGTACTTATTGTAATTGTGCAGTACTCAGCAAAAGAAATTTATATTTCCACTCTATAGAGAGAGTAATTGAAGAATTAACGTTAATAAGTAAGCATAAAGAGTTTTTGGGACCTATTCCTATCTATGATGATGGTTTTACAATAATACCTGAAAGGGCTAAAAGGATATGTGAAGCTATTATTGAAAATGACATCAAAGTACCATTACTTTGCGCTACACGTTGTGATAAGATCACCAAAGATTTATTAGATCTAATGAAGCAAGCAGGTTTTGAGGCGGTGGGATTCTCTTTAGAAAGTGCAGTCCCAAAGGTTTTAAGAGCAATAGGGAAGGTCACTCCTCCGGGAAGTCTAAAACCCGAATTTGATAAGGAAATTGGTTTTATTAACAGATTTAAAGAAATGACGACATATGCTAAAAAAATAGGGATAGAATCAGTATTTATTAGCATAATGCTTGGATTACCAGGTGAATCAATTCAAGATGCACAAAAAACTATAGAGTTTATAAATAAGTTAAATATTGATGATTATAGTCATAACTTTCTTCATATTTTCAAAGGTACACCATTATATCAAAACCATGAGAAGTACGGATATGAAATTAAACCATTAGGTAAAAAAAATAATATATTGTTAAGAAATAATTTTCCTTTTGATGTAAACAAAATAAAATTAGGCAAAAACTGTTCAAAAATAGTAGGTAGTAAGGTTGCTGACTATAATACAATCAATACTTTGTCGTTTAATCCAAAAAGAATAAATCAAAAATTATTTTTTGATAATGTAATAATTAATTCTGATGTTATAAAGCCGTCTTTAGTAAAATGGTTACAAGAAAACCTCGCTATAAACGGAGCAATTATCCATATTCATTCTAATAAAGTAGCATTAATGGAGCTGGAGCAAATAAATATTAAAACTCTATATAATAATTTTTCACCAACAATGAACTATGAAAGTTATTTCTGGGAGAATTTTGATAATAAAACCGTTTTAAAGTCAGGAAGGATGATTCATTATGATGAACGTATTGGCTTGCCTATAAAAGTAGTAAACACATATGTAGCATTGAAAGAATTCAATGAAGGGAATAATGATATGCGTTATACAATATGTCAAGATCAAGCAACAAGTGATACAAAAGCACTTTTTGATTTATTAATTAAGATGGGCAAAAGGAAAAGTTCTTTCAAATATCTTTTTAACAGGAGATCTTTACCTTACTTTCAATGTCTATGTAGATGGACGGGTAGTCGAGCAAATTGCTTGAAAATGGAAACAGCTATAATTTGTGATGACGATTCTATTCGAATTTGTTGGCATTCAGATCCAATTGGGAAAATTGAGCTGTCATTTTCGGAAATTATTCAAAATTTAGAAAATTTAAAGAAAAAAATAATCGACTCAAGGAAGTGTAATCAATGTATTCAAAATAAAATTTGTATAAAATGTTTGTTCCCATTCCCCATAAATTCCGAAGAATATTGTAAATATAAAAATACTCTTAATACGATTGAAGCTGCTAGAATGGTGAATGTATTTTACACGATAAAAGATTTTTTTATGGATCCAATTTCTTATCTAGATTTCTGATATTTCCAATTAAATAATTATTTTCCAAAAACAAGAAGAGCAAAATACAATATTTTAACCTAAACCTATAAAAAAATCTTTAAGTTATATTTTCTTCTATTGTTTTGATTAGATAAAAAAGCATAAGTTTTCTAATATTTAATATTACGATAAAATTTTTTCTAATACTGTAGAATTAATATGGAGCTAAACAATTTTCCAATTCTGTTATCAATGGAATTAAAAAGTATATACCAACTAATATATAAAGCCAAATTTGAGGAAGCACTCGAACTTATTGAAATTTTCGAGAAAAAAAGAAAAAAAGCTTCTAAGGATGAATTATCCTGCCTTATTTTAAAAGGAAGGATATATTGCTATATAGAAAGATATAAATTAGCTATTAAAGTTGGTGAACTTGTTTATCAACTCTGTCAAAAATTAGGGTGTATTACAGAATCTATTGATGCCCTCATTTTCAAAGCACATATGGTTTATCTCGGGCAGATAGATGAAG
>JAGXNR010000107.1 GCA_019894875.1 Promethearchaeota archaeon
TGTTAGATATATCCAGATTATGCGTACAGTGGATAATGGTTCTATTAGCTACGGGCTTTGGCGTATTGCTAAGTGGAAGGAGTAATCAAGAATTGAAGGCATCCCCTTGGCCGAAATCTTTACCTTTAAAGAAAAGAAAAAAGTTTAACATATTAAGAAATATTAAAAAGGTCAGCTATTTTGCTTTCAGAAGTGGAGAGGGGGATATTCCAGCATGGTTAGTATGGATTGTAATTTTATTGAATGTAATATTTTTTGTTTTATCTAATTCATTGTTGAATGATGCTTATAATGCACTTTTTACATTTACTAACCGGAGTGCTTTTTTAGATTTTAAAATATGGGTTTCAGTTGTTTCAATCTATATGGATTTAAAGGATTTTATTTCATCAATGGTTAATTCTTTAGGCACCATTCGTGTAAGGTTTGATCTCACGGCAGAAGCGGATACCGCATTTGGACTGGGAAAATATGCGCCTTGATGCATTATTTGTGCCATGACTTTCGCACCGTGTTTATGCATTTTTTCGGCAAATGCTGTATATCCAGGAATGAATTTATCATCTCCGATATATGGTGTACCTCCACTAGTTGGATTAATTCCTAATCCGCCAATAATAATTAATCCTGCTCCACCCTTCGCTCGTCTTTCGTAAAAATTCATGAAAACATCACTAACTTCTCCTTTAGGTGTGTAACCCAAACCCAGAGCTGGCATAACAATTCGATTTTTAATTTCCAAATCCTGAATTTTTAAAGGTTCAAATAATTTTATGAGTTTCAATATTTTCACATTCAATTTTATAATTATTACTAGTCTTGAATTTTCAATGAGTTTTAAATCTTTTAATAAAATTGAAATTGTTTATATTAAACTCACAGCTATTCAAAGAGTAAAACATTTCTAACTATAATCAAAAAAAAGAAGAATCTAAAGGATTCAGATTAAAAAGAGAACTATCAGCGAAAATAAGAATCTGCATCTTTATCATCTTGAGGTGGAGCCATAAAATGGTCTGCTTGTTTTTTAAAGGATTCAAAAACTTGTTCCATTTCTTCGATCTTTTCATTTAACTTGGTAAAATCCATATCTATCGAAAAATATTCCTTCAGTAAAGAAACCAAAGCTTTTGAGGAACGAGGATCTAAAGTCATCATTGGTAACGGGATTGTTTCGGCTAATAAACAAACACCTGGAGCAAAATTATTAGAACCGGCATATGCGGGGATTATTCCATTTGCACCAGAGATGTATCCACTATCATACAACTCTGTATTATCAAATTCTAAGAAAGATTTAACGAGATCTTCATCAGTACCACATACATACACCACAGGATTATCGTGAGCTCTATCAGTTATCATAGCACCTGTACTTACATACATTTTAATTTTTCCACCTACTATTTTTTCCATTTCTTCGCAAAAAATTTTTGAGAATTCAAAAACCCCTTCAGGTGTTTGGGGTTGATAAGAAGCGGTTAAGATAAAAAGGTCATTTTCTTCTTCTTGTTTTGCTGCTTTGTAATATAATTTTGCTGTAGGGATTTCTAAAGAACCTTTCTCTACAATCGCTTTGGGTGAAAAATCAAAATACTGAATGCTTAATAATTCTTTAGCATCAATAGATTCAATTATAGATGTGATTGCTAGCTTCGCTACAAGGGCTATTCCGGGCCATCCAATTAACACTACAGGATTCTTTATGCTTTCCTTATCTAAATCAAATTTTTTTTCTATGTCTACATGCATTTTTCTCAATTATTTTGTAATTATTTAACTAATGATGAGAGATTTTCTCCACACCGAGGACAAAATCTCCTAAATTTGTTTATCAAGACCCCACAGTATGGACAATAAAATCTGTCAGCATCTTGTGAGATTAATGTTGGTTCTTCTTTCACTGAATAATAGGTTCTCTGGTATTTAAATCCTAAATCTTTCTTATCCTTTAAAGACGCGAATAATACGGTTAATAAACAGATAAATAATGGGGCTAATACAATACTCACCAAGTTTAGTAATATTTGGTAAAGTATGAGCAAACCATAATTTCTTGTACCCGGAGCTAACCACAAGTTATAGTTATATAAAACCTCAGGATTTAAGAAGAAATCGATAATTAAGCCATATATGAAACTAAAAATGAAAATTATAATAAAATTGAAAATAAAAACACCAATAATTTTTAGTTTGTTATTCATCCCTTTCGCGATTGCTCTAGCTTCAGAAATAGGTTTCTCGACGTCTTCATTATTATAGGTAAATACTAGAAAGATAAATATACTAAAAACCATAATTGCGGGGATATATAATAATATGGCACTTACGGGTAATAAAATACCAATAATAAAAATCACAATAAACATTTTCTTATTAAATGATGATTTGAAGGATGTGAAAAAATTAGTATCTATACCTCTGAGTTTTTTCAGAATATAATTGCTGACAGAACACATGGCAATTGTAATAATTATTGCCCCAATTAAGTTTTGTAAGAAAAGTAAGACAACACTCAGAAGCAAAAATTCAGAAATTAAATTCCATTCACTCGCAGTAAGAGGCGTATCCTCTACCACACTTGTCATTAGATCTGCTACATTAACTCCAATAGAATTAATATATACTTTAAGATCGGTTAATAATAAGATATCAGAAATAATTAAGATCAGCTGAAAAAAAGCAAGAGGTAAAATTAATTTTCGGTAATTTTTAAAAAACAATCTAAATCCCTCAGATATAATTTCACTGAACCTTTTATTTGCGAAGTTCGTCAACCCTTGGGAGTTTTTTTCCATACAGTCTATAAAAAACTATTTTATTATAATTTTATTATATTTTTTTAGATAAAGATATAATAATACAATTTATTCATTACTATTGAAGGCAAATGCTCAAATAAGAATTTCTATCAATGAGTTCTTCAATCAAAAGAGATCATGTATATAAAAAAGCAATCTTCACGCCAAATTCCCGGAATAATCTCATATTTAGAGTTGTTTTCTTCTAAGAAACTAGCCTATTCTGTGTTTTTTGGAACCCCCGTACTTTTTGGCATCATATCGCTATTAATTCATACGTTTTTAATAGGATATTTAGAGATTTACCATTTTTTTAGGTTTGTAGCACTATTTTTACTGATTTCAGGATCATCAACTCTTTTTTCGATTATTTTTTTCTCTAAAAAAGCTCCCATTTTACGTTCACCACCTAAAGGATGGTCAGTTCAAATGAATGTTTATTTTAGTGCCGTGATTGAGCTAACATTTATTTTTGGTCAAATTATTGCGATTCTTTTAAATAATATAGTATATCAAGAGGTCTTTTTAATATTAGGGACGATTATCGCTTATGCTATTGCTTTTATTATATATTTTTCATTTACTACTGTAGGTAGAAGGGGATATCTATTTTTATCATTAGCTCAACCTGTGACGACTATTGTTCTTTATGCGTTATATTCTGGTCAATTCAATACAGATTTCTTTATAAGAGCTTTGATTTTTTTCGCTGGATGTGCTATTTTATTCGCAATTCCTTATAGAAAAGGAATATTTCGAGTCAGTAATGTGTATCGGGAGGCAACGGGAATGGGTGGATACCGCTTTATTAGGGCTTTTATTCTTTCCATGATGACTGAAGGAAATGACGACCTTATAGAATCATACTTTGACAGAGTTGGGATAAAATCTAAAGTGAAAATTCAATATTTAGCTATCCGTAGTATAAACACAAAAAAAATTAAGGGATTATTTTTAATTCCCCATGTTCACTTTGGTCCATTCAAGACCTGTGGCTCTTCTGACTTACCTGAACATTTATATAGAGCATTTAAGGATATTCCAGGAACAACTGTATATCATACTACTAACGATCATTCTCAAAATTTAACAACCCAAGGCTACGTTGAAGCAGTGGTAGATAAAGTAAAATACGACGTTTCTGAGATAAGAAACAATAATGAAATAAATTGGATTAAAGATGTTAAGGATTTCACAAGAAAGATTTCTAATTCTGCAAAACTCATTGGTATGGAGGTTGGAAATGTTCCATTAATGTTTATCACTAGACATCCCCTCCCTTCTGACGATATCGAAGCTGAAGTTGGTGAAGAAATTAGAGAGTATGCAATTTCGAAGGGGCATCAAGATGTTATTATTATCGATTCTCACAATGCTATTATCGGTGATGAAATATTAATTACCAAAAATACAATCGAATCTCAGGATCTAGTCAATGTTACAAAGAATTATATTGACAGTAAAACAATTCAAGATGCTCCAAAATTTCAAATGTTATATGGGGTTGCGAAAAATTCATTTAACGAATACTCCGAAAAAGATGGCATTGGATATGGAGGGATTGTAGTACATATGTTTAGAACTATAGAGACAGATCAAACAACAGCACTAATTCATTTTGATGGTAATAATGCCTATGTAGATATTAGGTCTTATATTCTAAATATGCTGCAAAATAGAGGAATTGAAAGAGGAGAAATAACAACATCTGATTCGCATACAGTAGCAAGGCAATTTTCAGCTAGAGGATATTCACCTTTAGGAGAAAAAATTAAAATCGATGATATTTTAGAAAAATTAGACTTTTTAATCCAAGAAGCAGAGGACAATTTGGAACCCGTTGAATTTTATTACAAAGCCTCAGTTAAAGATAACGTCAAGATTTGGGGAAATCCCCTATATTTTAATGCAATCATAGACACACTCAAAGAATGTATTAAGGTATCACAGAAATTATTGACCTTCAGTTTAATTATTCCAACATTTTTTTCCCTAATATTACTTTTATTTCTCTATAATATCTAATAAATTTTAGATATCATTAATTCAATATTTAAATAATTCCCTCACCTAATATTTAATTATATATTAGAAGGAAAAAAAGTGAGAATATGGCATTGAATCCCTTGGATATTATAAATGGAATATTTAGTTTTATATTTGTTGTTATTTCTTTAGTTGTTGGCGTTCTAATACTAATAAGATATTTCAGATATAAAGAGAAAATTTATTTTTTAGTTGGAGCTACTTGGATTTTAATATCAGAACCTTGGTGGCCTTCTAGTTTATCATTCCTAGTATCATTAAGTAATGGAATAGGGTTACCCCCAACGATATACTTCTTAATTGGGAATATGTTGATCCCAGTGGCGATTGCTTTTTGGTTACTAGCATTTACAGAATTTTTACTCACTGAAAAACGTAAATTGATACTCCTTGTATTTGCAATTATCGGAGTAATATTTGAGATTATATTCTTTACTTTACTATTTATAAATCCTGATCTAATTGGATATTTAAACCCACCTGTTGATGTGAGTTACAATTTCTTCATAATGATATTTCTGTTAATATTTATTTTAATTGTTGTCATTAGTGGTTTTTTCTTTGCCCGGTTATCATTAAAATCTGATGATCCAGAAGTTAAACTAAAGGGAAAATTATTAGTAGTAGCATATATTGCCTTTTTCTTAGGAGCATTATTAGATTCATCAATACGTTTAAATGAGCTTGGAGTAATCTTTGTAAGGTTAATATTAATAGCGAGTGCCGTCTTTTGGTATGGTGGGTTCTTACTTCCTCATTGGATGAGAAAGCTTTTTCTAAAACAAAAATAGGTAATACAAGGATATTATCCAGATTCATATTTTTTATAGACTAGATCTCCTTAATAAATTATTTAAGATCGTAGTCAGTTATGTTAAGTTCTGAAATTAGTAAAATAGTAAAAGTAACTTTTATTGGAGCTCCTGCTGTTGGTAAGACCAGTATGTTAAAACTTCTAATTAAAGATCCTATTGATCGATTTTACATACCAACTCACGGACTTGACCTTAGAACAGTGAAACTCGATGATTATCATCTTCGTGTATGGGATCTTGCAGGTCAGAGAGGATATCTCCGAACTTATTCAAAGGATTACTTATTAGGTTCAGATATTATCTTTATTGTATCAGACTCAACACCCCGAAACGTTTTAAACACAAGAGAGCTGATTAATTATGCGTGTCATTTTGTTGGTAAAGAATGTCCAATTATTTGTATAGCGAATAAACAAGACCTAGTAAAAACCGACGGTCGAATGGAAGCAAAAAGAGTTGAGGATCTTTTACATGTGAAAACATATGGATTGACTGCAATAGAACCAAATGAAAGATCTAGATTATTAAATATTATAAAAAAAGAATTAGAAAAAATATCAATTAGGAGGGGGTTAAGAGAATAATGAAATTTAATGAAAATGAGCTTTTTGGCGCAGCTCTAATCGGATTTGACATGATAGATGGTCCTTTCCTCAAATGGAAAAAAGAATTTGAAGATTCCACAAATCTAGTTAATTTAAACGATTTTGCAATGAATTTTTATCTCGCTTTTCGAGGTGGAAATGCTGGTAAAAAACCAAGAGCAATCTTATATGATAAATTTTATATTGTCGCATTCCCAAGAGATCTGGAACTATGTTGTCTTTTTATGAAACCTCAGGGAATTGAAAATAATATAAAACAACTAAATAAAATAGCTAACAAAATTACCGCTGAAATGGAAACAGGAGAAGAAGAAACAACTCCATTAAAAGATTCTGATGAGGAAACTGTAGAAGAAATCAAAAGAATTATACCAAATTTATTAAATGGGACAAAGATGTCAACACCAGAATTAAGGAGATACTTTAAATTAAGTAATTCTCAAATCTGGAAGGTTATGGCTGATTTAGAGAGTTCTAAAAAAGTCGAACGGGTAGAAAAGAAAGGAAGATCACAACTTTGGACTGCTGTATAAATTATCTTGTTCGATGATCCCATTTTCCAATATTTTTTGTATAGTATCTTGAGAACATAATATAACAGATGTCTGGTAAATCTTTATCTAGATTATTTACTGTAATAAATCGAAGAATGTGGTTTATTAGAAAGATGCCTATGAATTCAGCATGATAACTATCCAAATTTACTACTAATTTATCCCCATAAAATTTGATATCTAATCCTTCCTCTTTATTCCACATTACTTCAGCAAAAATTTTTGGAAAAATCTCTTTTTTTATTCTCCATTGATTATCACTTATCCAAACTTCTGCCCCAAGAAAATCCTTAAGTGATGTTATATCACTCTCTTGTAAATATTTAAAAGGTTCATTTCGTTGTAGGAGAACCCTTTTCATTAAATCTGATTTAGATTTGTAATTCTTTTCAAAGGGTGCTTCTCCCTTCAATAATCTTTCTAAAAAATCTAAAACAATATCGATATATGTAGCACTGTCTTCACCAGGTACCCAATTAACACGTTTACCTGAAAAATAAAATTTGAATTCTCCCTCAATTTCGTCACCAAATTCATCGCCAAAATAAGAATAAGCCATGTGTATGTTTACTTCTGGGTACATTTCAATAGTTATTGACCAGTCTTCACTAAATCCTATATTTTCAATTTGACCACCTAATTCATCATTCACAATGGTCTCAAGCTTTTTTAAGTCTATATCTATAAAGAGAGCATATTTTGCCTTACTAATATCTTCTAGTTCTTTTTCATGAGGACCTCTTACCCCAGTAGCATCAATTTGACCGATCTTCAAGAACTTTCTATTTTCTTGGGACATTAACAAACCATCACATCAATTAAATGATATAAGGAAAGTTATATTTCTTTTTTTTTGAATTTTCCTATAAAAAATCCCTGAGTATGGTGGATTGAGGGAAATAACCTACCTGTTCCAGGTAATATTGAATTTTTAAGAGTATAACTAGGAGAAAACCAATGAGGTAATTCTAATGGTTCTAAACGATCACTAAATTTCGAAATAATATATTCACCTTCTTCCGGATATAAACTACAGGTTGAATATATAAGAATACCATCATGTTTTACTAATTTTAAAGCACTCTCAAATAATTTTTCTTGTAATAATGTACACTGGTGGAGAAACATTTCGTTTTGTCTCCATTTTAATTCTGGATTTGCTGATAGGGTTCCATTCCCCGTACAAGGTGCATCAAGCAAAATACGATCAAAATGATTTTCAAATCTAGCCGGAAATTTTATACTGTCAACATTGATAATATGTGTATTTAACACATTGAGATGTTTGAGTAATTTGTTCATTGTTTTTATTCTGCTAGACATGAAATCTCCCGCGATGATGTGGCCTTTATTTTTCATACTTTGAGCCATTAAACTTGTTTTACTACCTGGAGCAGCACACATATCACATACAAGTTCTTGTGGTTGCGGTGATAATGCTTGAACCACTGCTGCAGAAGCTTTATCTTGGAACATCAGATAACCTTTTTGATACCAATGATTTTGAATAATGTTTCTCCTCATTGTCATTGGAGTATTTATCAAATATGGTATTTGGGCGTCTTCATTAAATCTAATATTTTTTTTTTTTAACTCTTCTTTAAATTGAGAAAATGTATTTTTTAACGAGTTTTTTCTCTTTAGTGTATTAAATCGAAGATATGCTATACCATTATTTGTTGAATTGTCCATATATTTAATATTCTCTTTTAGAAATTCGAGTTTCATCACAGGTAAAAGATGGTTAATCATAAAAGTTGGGATTCCTTCGTATATACTTAACTTCTCTATCTCGGATTTTCCTGCTAAAGCCTTTTTCCAAGAAAATTGTCTTATATTTTTCAGGAAAGTCTTATCGATGCTTTTCAACTCTCTTAAAATAGTTTCGTTTGAGGCTTTTTCCCATAATATTCTAT
>JAGXNR010000108.1 GCA_019894875.1 Promethearchaeota archaeon
GCCGTGTTAAGCGTCTAAAAGACGTAGTAAAGTTAAAGTTGAGAACGAAGAAAATACTCTACACCTATAAAACCGATCCAGCTACCGCAGAAAGAATTTTGAGAAATATTACCTGTGATGTTATAGAATTATAAAAAGTATAATCCAATAACGTTAACTAATTTTAATTTTTAATTTGATAAAACAAAATCAAATAATCTAATTTAAATAATAGTTATGGATAGTGTAACTATAAATTTTGATGATTCATTAATTTTAATATAGTTTTAATTAATAGAATACGACAAACAGAAATTAACTCATTAACTCAATTAAATGATACAATCATTATACATTTTCCAGAGCAATACAAAGAATTTACTCTATAATAAGAAATTTCAGAGTGATGAAAAATTAGAGATGTTCAGCTCATTTTTTTCTGCTCTTCAGTCATTTGTCTCAGAATTAACAGCAAGTAGCTCAGAATCATTGAGTACAATTGAATTAGGGGAATATTTTGTTCTCATTTCAAGAATTCAAGAAGCTATATCAGATTTGGTGATCATAGTTGACAGGGAAGATATAAGAGAAACTGAAAAAATGATCCCTAAAATACTTGAGATTATAATGGAACATCTAGATCTATTTGTAAACTGGGATCATGAGCCAGAAATGCTTGAAATGTTTGATCTAAAAATCATAAAATTAATTTTATCAAATAAAAAACTAGTTTCTGAATCATCTTTAACTACTAATCAAAGTTCTATTTTGAAATCAATATGGGACCAAAAAGGTGCTTTATCTGAACAGTTAAGAGAGAATTTATTATCAGAAAGAGAAAACTTAAATAATGAGTATTTAATCGAGGAAAATATTCTCAAAAAATATGAAATTTCTCAGAAATTAATTGAAATCTCAGAAAAACTCCATGATGACGAGAAATTTATTGAGTATCAAACTGAAGCAAAATCTCTTAGAGATGAAATTAAAGATCGAAAACTAAGGTTACACTATTATTTAGATCGAGTTAAAGAGTCTATTGAATTCTCGAAATTTTCAGAAACTTACTCTTACCTTTATTCATTTTGCTTAAAACTTAAAAATTTAACTGAACCTACGATAATTGAAAAATATAAATCACTTGCAAAAACAATTTTAAATAAAAACAAAGTGTCTAAACAAGAATTTAGAGATGCCGTAAGAGAAGTAACTATGATTGAGGATGAAATTAATAAATATCTTACAATAGAACTATAATTTACTTCCAATTTTTTCTTGTTGTCAGTAATTTGGCTTAATTAAAAGCAAAACACTTTTTATAAAATATTGAATTAATTATCTTCATCATAAAATTAATTAAATATATTTAATAGATCTCATTTAGATTAGGCTTTACTAAGACTATTTGTTGGAATAATATTAAAATTTCTTCATTCAATTTAGCTAAATTATTATGAAAGTTCTCCCTGCGGATAAAACATGTATAAATTCTGGGTTCTTATGTAATAATTGTCAGGCTAGACTTGATGCGGGAGAAATATCTGAATTCGAGATTGACCTAGCAAAAGATCTCATTAAATTAGAGGAAGAAGATGGAAAGTTTGCTTTTTTAAGAGATATTTCTTTTTATAAAGCAATTGACTTTGAAGATGTTGTAATAATCGTTGTAGGGAAGAGAGATAAACTTAGAATAACTCCAGAATTAATGGATTGGATAAAAGAAACGTATGAAATAGATGAAATACTTTTGGTTCAAAACAGTAAAAAGCCACGTCCAGTTGTGGAAGCATTAATCAATCCATATAAGATAAAATCTCTTAATGAAATATTTCTAGCAACCGGGGATATTCAATTTAGAGCTGTTCTTTGGGAGGAAGATAAAGACAAGCTGTTGTTCACAAAAGAAGAACTTGAAGACCTGATTTTTGAGTTGACAGGAAGCATAACTAGAGTTGAATTCCAATAATCAATAAGGTTTAATTTACCTCTTACTTAATATTAAATAGATTTGCTGTGGAAGAATTCAAACAAGTTATTTTAATTAGAACGGATTTAAAGATGGGTACTGGGAAGAAGTGTGTTCAATCGTGTCATGCAAGTGTTTCGGCTTCAGATGCAGTTAGAATCCAAGATAAAAATGCTTGGAAAACATGGAAGAATACTGGACAGAAAAAAGTTGTTATTAAGCTAAAAGATTTGGATGAAATGAAAGAATTAATTAAGAAATTAGAATTAAGTAAAATTCTATATTTTATTGTAAAGGATGCGGGACTTACTCAGTTGACTCCTGGAACTACAACGGCTATTGGTATTGGGCCAGTAGAATCCGCAAAGATAGATAAAATTACAGGAGATCTTAAATTATTATAATACTAAAAGTATTGGTTAAAAAAGTTGCTTGATCAAGAAGATGATCCCTACACTTTTAAAGAAGATAGTGAAAAAGAATTAGAAAAGTTTGTAGGGATTGAGAATTACGCAACAAGTGGACTTATTGGAATAGGTGGAGAATACAAAACTCACTATAAAGATTTTATAGTGAAAGAAATTGTTGAAAATAGAAGAATTTTAGACATAAATGAAGATTCTAATAATCCTGTCTTTTCAGAAGAATTGAATGACAGATATACTACATTTAATTTAACAAAAGTTAATATGGACACCTTTAAAGCGGTAAATAAAATTTGTAAATCTCTTAAAATCCCATATAAGTTAATCAGTTATTCTGGATTAAAAGATAAGCAATCAATCTCCGTTCAGAGAATTTCAATTAAGGGTAATTATATTGAAAAATTAAGGAAACTAAAATTACATGATATTTTTATTAGAAATATCAGTACTACCAAAAATTCACTTAAATTAGGGAGTCATTTGGGTAATAATTTCACAATTACAATTAGAAATATCAAAAATAGTAAAGATTTGAAAGCAGATTCTCAGAAGATCTTTAACTTTTTAAAAGAGTTTGGATTTCCTAACTATTTCGGACTTCAGAGATTTGGTACTATTAGACCTAATTCACATATAGTTGGGTATTCCCTCATAAAGAATGATTACGAAAATGCATTTAAGGAGTTTGTATTAAGAACTTATTCTACTGAACCTGATGAATCAAGGAAAGTTAGAAGTGCTTTAAAAAAAAATGAAAACTTCAAGGAAGCCTTGGAAAACTTTCCAATAGGGCTGAATTATGAAAGAAGGATGATCGAATATTTAATAGATAATCCAAGAGATTACCGTGGTGCTATATATACTTTATCCGATGATTTAATTAGATTGCTAATTAGCTCATTCCAATCCTATATCTTTAATAAAATGCTCTCAATACGGATAAAAAAAGGTTTACCTCTATTTAAACCAATTTTAGGGGATGTAGTTAGCATTTTGGATGATTTTAACGGAAATATTTCTTCGGTTAAATATATTTATGGTGGTTTATATGATAAGTATTTAGAGAAGGCATTTGAACTGAATCGTGCCTCTGTAGTTATGCCGATTATTGGTAAACTTACAAATTTAGATGATTTTCCATTGATGGGCTCAATTTTTAGAGAATTAACTAAGGAAGAAATGATAAGCCTAGATGTTTTTAAATCTGAGCTGGTAAATGAAAACGAGTTTAAAGGTTCAATTAGAGCAATAACCGTTAAACCATGGGATTTAGAGATGATAGAATTAACTGAAGATGATCTCTATCAGGGGAGAAAAAAAGTAAAATTTAATTTTTCACTTCGAAAAGGAAGTTATGCTACGATGTTGATTAGAGAAATTATCAAATAATATTATACTTTAATTCTGTATGATTTTAATAATACTGTCCCTAAAATATCAATAATCTTGATTGAAAGATTATATACTCCAGGTTTTTCATAATGAAATGGGTCAGACTTTAACTTCAATTTTCTTTTTTTGGGAGTTCTGTAAGAGATCCACATATTGTTAAAAACCTGATTTTTATTATCATAATCTATAGCCCAATAATCAATCCAATCTGAAAAAACTTTAATTTTTTCTTTTGTTTTTGCAGGAACTATTATATCTTTGGGAACTAAATAATTTGATATCTCAACAGTTACAACATTATTATCCTGATGAACGTCTAAGTTTAGATTTGAAGATTTTAGATTGTGGTTTTCGTTTTTATTAAATCCATAAATTTTGAAAGAACGAGGACTTTTATTAAATTTTAATTTCCATTCTAACATATCATTACTACTATATATATTAAGAATACGCTTTTTTGACATATGGATAGCATGATAATTTGAGTCGCAACCTATCCATCGCCTCCCAAGTTTCTCTGCAACTGATAAAGTTGTGCCAGAGCCACAAAAGAAATCTGCTAGAAGATCGTTTTCTTTGGTTGATGCTAGAATAATTCTTTTTAAAAGTCGTTCTGGTTTTTGTGTTGAAAAACCTTGGTACTCATTAACATTCGCTCTAATATATGGAATATCATTCCAGACATCCCTTGGGAACGTCCCTTCTTGTGTTATATAGACTTTTCGGGATAATTTTTTTCCATCATGACTCCCTCCGCGGTAATAAAATATTCCATGCTCATCTTTCTTTAGTGCATTTTTAACTCGATTAGAATACTCCATATATATGTTTGGATCATCATTGAAAGTATATTCATCTGATTTTGTATAGAAAAGGATTGTATCATAGGATCTAATAAAAAATCTTCTTGTCTTTGCTGAAGCCGCCGGATATGCCCATATTATTTCATTTCGAAAATTGTCAATACCAAATATTTCATCCATAATTAATTTTACATAGTGTGAAATATGCCAGTCCAAATGAACATATATAGATCCATTAATAGTTAGAAGCTCTCTCATTAAAATTAATCTTTCTTGTATAAAACTCAAGTAACTTCCTAATCCCTTTTTCCACTTATCTTTATAAGCAACCTCATCCACAAATTTTCCATCTTCACCAATTTGAATTTTATAGTTAAAATCTCCTCCTGTTCCAAATGGAGGATCTATATAAATGAGAGATATTTTATTTCTGTATTTTTTCAATAAAGAATTCATTACTGCTTTATTTTCTCCCCAAATCAATAAATTATCCCAACTTTCTCCTGATTTGAGGTCTGATCCGATGGTTGGGTAAAGATCAAGAATATAAAATGGCGCAACATCATGCTTTCTTGAATTAATTTCTTCTATTTCTAATTTATCTTCCCATTTCAAATCTACCATAAATAATAGATAAGAAGGCAAAAATTTTATGTTTACTTTAACTTTAAAAATTATATTTTTTTTTCAAAAATAAGACAAGTTGATATAAATTTATGCTTAGTGAATTAGGAGATTGGAGAAAATCTCACTTTACTAAAGATGTAACTAAAGAATTAGTTGGTGAAGTAGTTACACTTGGGGGTTGGGTTCGAAATTATAGAGATCTTGGAGGTTTAAAGTTTATTAGCCTTCAAGATATCTACGGAGAACGTCAGATTACCCTGAAAAAAGGTGTGGTTTCTGATGAGATTTTTGAAAATACAAAAGTTGGATACCAATATTGTATAATGGTAAGAGGAAAAGTTGAGGTGTTTGAAAAGGCACCTGGTGGAATCGAAATCGTTCCTTTAGAAATAAAGATTTTAAACAGAACCCCAGAAAAACTACCAATCGATATGACCGGTGAAACAATTTCTGAGTTAGATTTAAGATTAAATAATCGAGCATTAGACTTGAGATCTGTTAGAAATCAAGCAGTTTTTTCAATTCGTGGTGAAATCTTAAAAGCTTCAAGAAAATTCTTGTTTGAACATGATTTCAGAGAGATTTACACCCCAAAAATAATTGGATCAGCAACAGAAGGGGGAACCGAACTTTTTCCAATAATGTACTTTGATAGAGAAGCTTTCCTTACACAGTCTGCCCAACTATATAAAGAACAATTGAGTGGTGTATATGAGAGAGTGTTTGAGATCGGTCCTAGTTTTCGAGCTGAAAAATCTCATACAAAAAGGCATCTATGTGAAATTGTACAGTTAGATATTGAAATGGCTTTCGCAACCATGGATGACGTTCTCAAATTATTAGAAGAGCTTGTGCATTATGTGATTACTAGCATTAGAGAAAACCAAATTAATTCATTGAAAACCTTAAAATTAGATGAAAAAACAATTATACCCGAGATACCTTTTCCGAGGTATACTTATAGTGAAGTTATTGAAATTCTTAACACAAAACATAATATTAATATCGAATGGGGAGAAGATCTATCGACAGAAGCTAATCGAAAGCTTGGTGAGGAATTCCCAGGTTACTATTATATTACGCATTGGCCAATGGCAATAAAACCCTTCTATATCATGCCATCAGAGGACCCAAAGTATAGTGAATCCTTCGATTTGCAAAAAGGATGGCTGGAATTAACTTCAGGAGGTACTAGAGTACATAATAAGGATCAATTAACAGCGGCTATTGAAAATAAAGGATTAAATCCAATCTCATTTGATTCTCATCTTAAGACTTTTGACTACGGGATGCCCCCTCATGCGGGACTTGGTTTGGGAATAGCTCGTTGGCTAACTGTATTATGTGATCTTAATGATATTAGAGAAGCTGTAATGTATCCTAGAACACCTGAACGATTAACACCTTAAATATAATTTAATACCAATTGAAAGTGTAAGATATATGGATGATTCATATATTCAAGACTATATCAAGGCTGGAAAAGGAGTAATTGCCGCAAAAAAATTAGCAAAGGATATTATAAAACCGGGTGTTACTTTTTTGGAGGTTGCTAATAGATGTGAAGCGGAAATAATCAAAACTGGGTGTGAATTATCCTTTCCTATTAACTTATCACTAAACGAAATTGCTGCTCATTACAGCCCACCAATTGGAGATAATACGGTAATACCGGAAAATGGTCTTTTGAAAGTTGATATCGGCTCACATTTTAATGGTTACATTGCGGATTCAGCTTTTACAATTAATCTTGATGGGGATCCAAAACTTCAAAATTATGTAGATGCCGCCAAAGAAGCTGTCAACGCTGCAATTGAATTATTTAATCCTGGTATAAAACTATACGAATTGGGCGAAGCTATCGCTCAAAAAATTATTAATCGTGGGCTTAGACCCATTACTAATCTTGGTGGTCATGAATTGAAGCAGTACAATTTACACGCTGGACCATTTATTCCTAATTATAAAGAAAAATTACATAATCAAGTATTAAAACCAGGAGATGCTTATGCTTGTGAACCATTTGCTACATCTGGAGTAGGTAAAGTAGAAAATGGAATTCATTCCTACATATTCCGATTCGTCAAAAAAATTAAGAGAAATATGTCCTATGAACAACAGGATTACATGAATAAAATTCATAAGAATTTTAAGAACCTCCCCTTTTCGCCTCGTTGGATAATTAATAATAACCTTTTACCTAAAGATAAAATCCTAAGAACAATTGAATCATTTCTTGGGAAGAAAATATTGGATAAATATCCTATCTTAATAGAAAGAGCCAAAGAGCCTGTAGCTCAAGAAGAGCATACAATTATATTGGATTTAGATGGTAATAAAATTGTCACTACCCAAGAATAACTCAAAAAATAACATAACCTCAATAATTTTATGCGCTGGAGAAGGAAGCAGGATTAGTGATTTTATTCCTAATAAACCAAAGCCATTAATTGAAATAAATAATAAACCAATTTTATCGTATTTGATCTCTCATTTAAGAAAATTAAATATATCATCAATAATCATTGTGACTGGGCATCTAAAAAAACAAGTAGAAGATTATATAAAAGAAATCAAGCAAAAATACGATACTCTAAAGGAGAAGATATTTGTTATTAATTCGGGGAATGATTATAAAAAAGGACCTTTATATTCTTTTCTGTCAATTACAAATGAAAAAAGTATTCTAAAAAGAGATTTAATATATCTGGTGTTTCCAGGTGATACTTATTTTGAATTCAACTTAATTAGTGAAATTATTACTACAATTAAAAACGTCAATGATCTTATTCATGGCAATTCGATTATTTTTTATCAGAAATTGCAGGGAATTAAACTAAAAGAAAAAGAAGATCTAAACAAGACTATTTCTACTATTAATACTGAAGAACTAGAGTCTATGGAGATAGTTAGAAAAATTGAGCAACAAAAATTAAATTCTATTAGTGAGAGTGCATTTTATAAACGGATCATCCCCGTATTTGTTTTTAATTTTAAATTTCTTGAAAATATTATTGAAGCAGAAAAAAAAAGTTCTGTGAAAACCATTAGAGAAATTGTTAATTTTTTAATAAAAGGGAAAAGTATTCTTTATGCCTATAGCTTAAATCCTGACTATAGATTTTATGATATCGATACTAAATTAGATCTTTTAAATTTGAATCAAACAAAAAGAGGACAATAGGTGCTCCGAGTATACAGAGTATTTATTATTCAAAGGAAAGCTCTATAAAAACTCCTATGAAATAACTAAGTAATCAAAGCTCCTATCTTAAGTTTTTAATAAGTCATGGTTCTTGCAGTTTAAAGGTCTCGAGTATCAAAAACATAATGCAATCAACAGCAATCAGTTTTTTAATGTGTTCTAGCCAGATATGTATTCATTAAAAGAATTATGAAATAATTGAAAAACTTAATTCCTTGCTCCAAAGTATCAATTATAAGAATTCAATGATATGAATTCTGCAAAAAATTTAATCTTCCGTATTTATGTATCAAACACTACAGGAACATGAGAGATGTGAAA
>JAGXNR010000109.1 GCA_019894875.1 Promethearchaeota archaeon
GGCTAGAGATGTATTGGTAACAAACATTGCACCTGCAATAGAGGGGATTAAGGCTGCCATGGAATCAAGAGAAATTCAAGAGTTTTTAAAGCACTTTAAAGATGGGATTTTTATTCCACGTAGGATATCTGCTGCTTTTGCTGCAGTCTTATTTCTAAGTGAAAAAGTCGGAAGGGGTTTCGGGGAAAAAGTATCCGTTATTCGCTTCGCTGACGAAGCACAGGTGCTCCCATTTGGTAATTCATACTATATGGATTCTGCAAGCGGTAAGAAGGGAGTTCTTGAGGAAGCTGCTCGTATGATTGTAGATCGTATTGGAAATAGTTATGGTCAAGCCACCCAATTAGGCGCTGCCATGCGATCAGCACATCAAGTATTAGATAACTTCCAGAGTATGAACCCAGACCAACCGACGATGATAATACTGCTTACGGATGGTATTCCTACAGATGGTGATGCTTTCTTCAATGAGATTAAGAAGTTCTCAGAAAATCCAAATGTTGTTATATATATAGTTGGATTAGGAAACCCTGATGATGAATTAATGGCTCGTGCAGCTTCTTTATGCGGTGGGGAGTATTTTAAGCCCGAGGATGCAGGAGACCTTTTAATTTGGTATTCAAAACGAGCCAGGGATCTCACAGTAAAATTAAAAGCTCATAAGGAATAAATATATTCTTTATTAATTCTTCTTATCTCGAATTTGTAGTTTATTCAGATTTCATTAATATTATTAATAATAATTTTGTTAATATTTATAAGAAAAATATATCCTTGAAATATTGAAATCATTAAAAGAAATAGTGGTATAATAAGAACTATGAAAGATGTAAAAATCATAACAATTGATAACCGGGGACGAATCGTTTTACCATTGGTCACACGAAAAAATCTCGGAATTACTACAGATTCACAATTGATGTTGGTTAGTGATTCAGAAACAAAAGAGATACGTATTACACCCGTGGGAATTACACAAGACGAAAAACCTATCAAGTTTAAGATAACATTGAGTGATGAACCCGGTTCTTTAGCAAAGATTGCATCAACCTTTGGAGATCTTGGTATTTCCCTGATGTATGGAGAAAGTGTTATAATAGAAAAATCTAAAACGGCAATCTGGACAGTAATTAGCCCAACACCAAAACATATTTCCCTTGAAGAATTAAGGGAAAGATTGATGGAAAATGGGAAAGCTGTAAGTGTTGAGATTATACCTTTTGATTGAATTCATTATTATGAAATTATTAATGGAGATGTGTGCTTATGGGGAAGAAAAAAAAGAAAGATAAAAAGAAAAAAGGAGAAGATAATACTCAAGATTTAGATATAGAGCCTGTAGTTTCGTTGGATAATGCTTTACATTCCGCAAAAAAAACAGAAACAACATTACAAAGCTTAATGAAAGAAGTATCTGAAGAAGAAGGGTTTGTAAAAAAAGAGGAAGAAGAAAAAATTCGACCTCAATTATCCCATGAAAACCGGAATGAAATTGCAGAAGCGTATGCCTTAGAAGGTGTCCCAATCACTCAAAGGACGCAAACTCAGAAGAAGAAAAGGATCCCAATAGTTACTGAACCTAAAGAGATAGCTAAACCCTCTGAGCCTAAAAAGAAAGCTGAACCTTCTGAACCTTCTGAACCAAAAGAGCAAAAACCGAAGACCACCATTCCCCCGAAAATTGAGGTAGAGGTTTCTACACTTCCATCTCCCGTTGAAGAAAAAACTGTAGAATCTAGTAAAGATCTAGCTCCAACCCTTCCAGCTAAGGAAGCTCCAGTAGATAAGAAAGTCAATATTTATCTTAAACTGACGGAGTTTTTTGAAGATTTCCTGAATGGATATAATGAGAGATATGAAAGATGGGAGAATTCAATATCAAATATATTAGCAATTATGAGGAAGATGCGAAAGATAACAAAGAAAAATACAGATGACCTAGAAATAAGCATCCAAAATTTGTATAAAAAAATCAAAGCTGAATTAGAGCTATTTAAAGTGAAACGTAATGAAGTTGAACGGATAGCGGAAGTTGATATTGAATCTATGTCTGGTGAATTCAAAAGAGTTTTAGGCTTACTTGAATTACAAGTTAAAGAATATCAATTGAAAAAAGTAACAGATGAATTAATTCATGAACTAAGACATTAATTATCACTTTTTTCTGAATGAGATAAATTATATAAATTTAGTCAAATTGCAATGTCATCTGAAAATAAAAATCACACACGGCCATTGATCCTTGATATAGGTCACAATTATTTTCGACTAGGGTGGGCAGGAAGTGATTATCCTGAGATTATTGCACCAAGTATCTATGTAGATAATACTGACTACTTATTTACTTCAAACGTAATAGATGGTCTTGAAGATATATTTGTTGGAGAGGAAAAAACTGAGAATCAATTATTCGGGAATGAGGCATTAAAATATTCTAACGTGCTCAAGGTTCATGAATTAAAGGATAATTATAATATTTTGATGAAATA
Organism: Promethearchaeota archaeon; assembly: GCA_019894875.1. The sequence goes on from JAGXNR010000109.1 coordinate 2,490, forward strand.
TTTTCATTTTCATTATAGACTACTAGAAATTGAAAACGAAAATCTTTTTAAACAGCCAATTATCATCAATACACCTTATTTTATGTCAGAATTAGAAAAGACAAAGCTAACCGATATATTTTTCAACGTGTTTGAATTTCCTGCTTTACTTTTCTTACCTGATAGTCAAGGGGTTTTATCCATATTGCGAAAACAGAGTGCTGTTATAGTAAATATGGGAGAATCCAATACTTATATTACAACATTTCTCCATGGCTTTACCAACATTATGGCAAGAGATACATTTCCAATCGCAGGTAAAGATTTGACGAAGGCGTTTTTAAATTTACTATTAAAAGGTTCTGGAAAGAAGGTCTCTCTTGATCACATGATTGCTAAGGAGATAAAAGAAAAACTTGCAGTGTGTGTACTAAACCCAGAAGAAGAAATAAAACGCATTAAGGATGGATTAACGAAATTTAAGAGTATTGTTGATTTACCTGACGGTTCAAAACTAGAAATTAATTCAGAAAGATTTGAAGTTGTAGAGCCTTTATTCACCCCATCAAAAATTCATATTGATTATATTGGTTTGCCTGAAGCGATAGCAAAGGTTATTCGATCATGGGATCGGGAAGATTGGAGTGAATTATTGCCAAATATTGTACTTACGGGGGGAGGAAGTTTAATCCCGGGATTAGAAAAAAGACTGAAAATTGAAATTTCGAAATTTTTTTCAGAGCGGTTAAGAGATAAAATTAATGTTTTAGCAACTTCAGGTAGAGATATCATTAGTTGGGTTGGAGCAAGCGTTTTATGGGCTCAAGGAAAGTTAACAAAAGGGTGGGAGTATAACCCGAAAGTTTCTACAGAAGAAGAAAACCTGGAAGAGAACGTTTAAAAAAAAAATTAAATAAAAGAGAAGCATTATTTTATGACGGCTAGTTTAGATATGAGAAAAGAATTTGTAGCGGACTTTCAGAATAAAATAATTATAGCTCGTAAATTATTATTTGCTGCAAATCATAAATGGGCTTCAAAAATGCTTGATAATTTAGGTATGGAGATCGAGAAAAATGAATGGTTAGACCTTCAAAAAAAACATCAATTATATATGATCATCTCGAATTCATGGTGGATCTATTTAAATTCTCTTATAAGAAGAAAAGAAGGGAATGTAAAAATCGATCTTATCAGGTATATCGATGGTTATAAACGGTTTTTCGCATTTTTAGCAAGTTTAGACGATCCTTATTTACTGAATAATTTTGGAATAAATCTTCTGAAGCAATTCATAAAAATGGCAGATTTATCACAAGTTGGAATAACAAAGTTTGTGAATTCTTTTTCTAATAAATTACAGCAAAGAGAAGATTACCAAAAATTAATTGAATTACAAATTTTACTAATGTATTTGAGGAATTCTGTAGCACCCTCAGAACATTTTCATTTAAGTATGGAAATCTTAGGGAAAACTTTATTTAAATTAGAACCAAGTAAGAGAACTCTATTTCTTTATATGATTTTAGAAAATGTGTGTATTAAATACCAACTTATGGAAGATTCATCAGAGTTTGTTAGAATAATTGTTAAAATTTTAATTAACCGTCTCCCACAATATTTAAAAAGTGAATTTAGTAGTCTAAGTAGGATATCTATTAATGAAAGAAGTTTTAACACAATTTTAATTGATCTTGAAGAGATTATCAATTATTTAAATGATATAGGAAAATATCCTTGGATTATAATTATAATTAGAAATATTTTTTCAAAGATACAAGAATATCAATCGTTTGGGGATGCTGTAACCTATATTCGTAAATTTATTGATTTTTCAATTAATAGAAATCGCTTCGAGATTGCTTTTGAAATTTATGATTTTTTGGAAGATCTATTTATTTACCAAACAGATCTTTCTTATGATAACATTCTAATTGAATTATGGGTTGAGGCGTGTAAAAAATTCGTAGATATGAAAGAAAAGAAGTATCTACTACAATCCTTAGAGAAATTGAATAATCACTTAAAAATGCCACAAACAAGTGCACAGATCTATCATTATTTTTATACGTGTGATAAATTGTGGCAATTTAAATCTATGTTCTTTTCTTTAGAACAACGAGATTTTTGGAGAATGATGTTTTATCGAGCGCTTTTTGAAGAAAAAAACTTCAAAATTGCACAGAACATACTTCCTTATCTTGACAAAGATTTTTGTAATTTAATAACAGATGTGGTTGCACTATCTGAAGAAGTAGAACCTTTAAAAGAACAGATATATTCCTTTGGCACGGAAGAAAAATTTCATTTTTTACATGAAGGGGATTTTGTCATAAAAGATATGATTCTGAGGATTACCTCAAATGGAAATATTTCATATCGGATAAACTCCACAGATAACCAAATTATTGAGGGCACCATAAAAACAGAAAACTGGAATGATGCCCAAATTCTTGAAATTTATAATGAACTATTTTATGAGCCTGAAAAAAGAAAATTTTCATTCACTTTAAATGAATTTGGGGAATTACTATATATATTTTTACCCAAGTTAATCCGAGATTTCTTTAAATCATTTAAAATTAAAAGTTTAAATATTATCCCGCAGATTTATTTTATTCTTGATAGCATGACGATTCCATTTGATTTAATATATGATAACAATTTTTTCTTGTTAAAATATTCAAGTGGGTATAAAATTGGTGAAATCCCTCTTGGAGGTATAGCTTTTGAACAAGAATCAATGATAGAATCACCTTCAGTATCCCCTGAAATGAAATATAATATATTAATAATTGATTCAATCAATTCTAAAATCCCTCTAAAGTGGAATGATAAATTGCAAAGAAAAGAATTAATCTATCCATTTTCTGCAGGAGCAAATGAGTTGGATTACATCGTAAATTTTTTTAATAGGATTGATGAAATTGGTCAACTTACTGCACTTATAGGATCTTCTTCCACCAAGGAAGCAATAACAGCCCACCTTGCTAAAGATCTGTATCATATTATTGTGTTTGTGGGGAATATTTTTTATTCAAAATGGAGCCCAAAGGATAGTTTTTTTCTAGCTAATGATAATAAAATAATTACATTCAGCGAAATCTATAGCTATTTAAATCAAAGAAATGCCAGATTACAACCATTTTTATTTTTTAATGCTCAAATTTTTGATATCGAAGGTCAAAAGCTAAGAAATGTTTTAAGTCCTTTTGGTGAAATACTGACTCAGTTTAATCAGGATAATATTACAGGAATAATTGTAAGACCATATCCTTTATTTAATGAAGAAACAAAAGAAATTATCTCTGAGTTTTTTCTTAAATTACTTAGAAACAATAGCCAAGGAGTATCACTTCTTAAAGCACGTCAACAATGTATTGCAAATAAAATGGAGAAAATGGTAGAAGAACAATTTAAAGATACGTCTATAGAGGGTGGTACTACAAGAATAGATTTAAGAAGCAGTTTGGCAGTATCAAGTTACTTACTCTTTGGACAACCCTGGAAAAAGATAAAACCCTAAATTTAGAGTAATAAAAATAAAATTAAATAAAACTTAATTTAACTAATAATTACATAGATCAAAAGAACCTTTTGTATAAATAAAAAATAATATCAATAATTACCTATAGGTTAAAATCGATGTCAGATCCCAGAATAATAGAATTGAGGGTTGAAAATAAGAAATTAAAACAAGAAATTGCTTCATTAGAAAATAAAATTTTATCTTTAGTTGGTATGTTTAATATCGAATCTTCCGGTGGTCAAGATAAAAGAAATGTACTCAATGATCAACTGCTAAATTTAATTGGATCGACTAAAGAACAACTCAACATAGTAACTCCGAAAATTGACGAGTTTTATGCGAGGGAATTAAAAAAACTTATCCAAAAAGGAATCCCGATTCTATTGATAACTAATGATAGAGTAGATTTACCTAAATCTTATAAAGCGATTTATGATGATTTAAAAATTACTGAAGGAATAAGTATAATAAACAATCCTAATGTGAGATTTTTGTTATTATTCAATACAACTGAAGCACTTTACTCTGGTGGTTCTTTAGATAAAGAAGAGCTAGCAAAATCAATATTGGTCATAACAACAATACAAGAGAAGGCAAAACTAAGAAAGGTTGCCGAGATTTTTTCTTTAATGCTTCCTACATTTATGAGGAAGTAAGATTAACTTTTTTTTCAATTTAAAATGGGGATTAGAAAATCTATTAATTCTGAATCTATCACAGAGATTTTTGGTTTAAGTTCAGATATATATCGAGAATTCATGAGTTTTCTTAAAGAGAAAACATCAAATGATAAGTCTTATGACATAAGTTTAAGAAAATGGAAGAAATTCTTTACTAACATTTATGGGAATGAATCATCTTCAGAACTATTTCTAAACCATACATATTTTGCTCTTATATTGAAAATTTTAGTGGTATATAAAATAGGCTTAATTAAAAACCTAAACTTCGAAGAGATGTATGGTAGTCTGTCTGGTAATGAGCGCTTAAACCTTCAAGTTTTTGATTTTGACTTCTTTTTTTGGATTGGGATTAAAAAGGAGTTATTTAAAAAAGTAATTGACGAAATAAAAGGATTAAAATTTGAAAATCAAGATATTTTTAGCCAGCTCTATCAACAAATCTTTGTTTCTGATCTTAGGCATAAAAGAGGTGAATTCTTTACACCATCGCACCTTGTTAAAGAAATGCTTATTGATTATTATAAATTTGGATTAAAAATTTTAGATCCAACTTGTGGTTCAGGTATTTTCTTAGTTAATATTATTATAAAGATACTGAATTCTCAGAATCCAAATTCATTAAAAATTAAAGCAATTACTAATGTTTTTGGTTTTGATGTGAACCCTTTAGCAATTATCACATCAAAGGCAAATATCTTTTTATTGTTATTAGACTACTTTAAACTGGGGGACCAAGAGTTCCCAAAGATTAGTATATTCCTCTGTGACTCTTTATTTCCAGAGGAATATGAAAATAAAATATCCTTCAATTTCAAAGATTTGTATAACACATTTGATTTAATTATTGGTAATCCCCCATGGCTGACATATAAAGACTTGTATGATAAAGGTTATCAAATGAGAATTCGTAAATTAGCTAATGAATTAGGTATTAAACCTTCAAGTCAATACATAACTCATATTGAATTAGCAGCAGTTTTTTTTTATGCAATTCCCGTCAAATTCTTGAAAAAAAATGGCAAAATCTTTTTTGTTATGCCCAAAAGCACCCTGAATGGTGATCATTGTTACGAATTTAGAGCCTTTTCAATTTTTAACGTAGAATTAGAAATTTGGGATTTTCCTAATAGCTATTTCTTTAATATTGATCACATTTGCCTAAAAGCAGAATATATTGGGCAAGATAATAATATCTTAGTTATAAATCGTTATCCAATTAAAACGAAGATTTTTGATCATAAGATAAATTTAAAGGAGGAAACATATTATTCAAGTTTAAAAATTGAGGATGACGGTGCTAGATTAATTCTGCCAAACGACGAATTAGAGATTCTAAATCGACTACAAGTTAGTGATTATAAAAAGCAATTTTTTCAAGGAGCTACTTTAGTTCCTAGAACGCTTGTATTCTTTCAAATTAGAAAAAGGAAAGACCATTATTTAGTAATTGATTCTGATCCAGATATTATATCAAGAGCAAAAGAAAAATGGTTTTTTCAGTTTCAAAACAAAGAAATTGAACAGCGATTTCATTTTAAAACATTTCTAAACATACACCTTATCCCCTTTCATTTAAAAAGTTTAAAGGATGTATTCCTACCAATTAATGAGCATCTAGTTTATAAACCTGAATTTTTACAACGCTATCCAAAAGCTCAGAGTTTCTATAATGAAGTAAACAAGTTTTATCAAGAGAATAAAAAGGAAACCAGTGATATAGCGACATTGCATGATAATTTAAACTATTGGAATAAATTACAGAAGCAGCTGAATAACAAATCCTACATTGTAGTTTATAATGCAAGTGGCTCTAACTTAAAAGCAGCAGTAATAAATAAAGAAGACCAGAAAGTTATCATTGGATCTGAAAATTATTATTTCTCCATTTCTTTAAACTTTTTACAATATCCGAATAGGCCATATTAGCGGCTTTTTCAGATTTAAAGTTTAAAGAGTTAAGCTGAGTACGCACGGCATTATCTCTGCTCAATTC
>JAGXNR010000010.1 GCA_019894875.1 Promethearchaeota archaeon
GCCCTGTTTGGTTCGATATAGAATAAGAATCACTTTTTCTTTCTTAAACCCTTTAGTGTTTTCAAATTCATTATATCTAGTTTATTATCTTCACCTTTAGGCGTTTCAAGTATACCTGGCATATCTAGAAATCTTTCATCGTTGATAAAGAAACCAAAAGGTTCCTTACCTATTTTCCCTTGACCAATATGAGTATGCCTGTCTACTCTTGACCCACAATCTTTATCAGTATCGTTTAAATGAAACGCATAGAGAAATTTTAAACCAATGATATCATCAAACTCATCCCACATTTCTTCATACTTTTTCTTTGTGGTAAAATTATATCCCGCTGCAAAGGAATGAGCAGTATCAAAACATATCCCAATTCTTTCCTTGTTTTGTATTTTATCTATTAATGTTTTAAGGTGATGAAATTTATTACCTAAACCTTTACCTTGACCTGCTGTAGTTTCAATTAGTATAACGGCTTTTGAAGATTTTGTTGCATCCATTAATCGATTTAATTGATCGGCAATTTGATTTAATGCTTCCTCCTTGGTGATTTCCTTCTTATTAATGATGGGAATAACTCCAAGGTGCATGTTCTCATATTCTATATTTAATTGATCAACTTTAGTGAGTTCATCAAGCATGGCATTATAAGAATTTTCTAATTTTTCTTTTTCAATCGAAGCAAGATTTATTAAATAACTATTGTGACTGATGACAGGAAAAATTACATCTTCTAATTCTTCTTTCTTATTAATGAATTCGTTGATCTCCTTTTGTTTTAAAGGACCAGATTTCCAACCGCGTATATTCCTAACAAAAACTTGAAGTGTTTCGCATTTTAATTCTCTCGCCCTCTCAAAAGCCTTATATTTTCCTCCTGAAATACTCATATGGGCACCAATTCTCATTCAAATCTCCGAATTAAATTTAGTTTTATTAGATCTTATATTTATTATAATTTATTTTCTTTTTTATCAAATAGTTTTATTATATAATGCTGAATTCACCTTAAAATATATAAAAAAGAAAAGAGTCGTATGTGAAATATGAAAGATTTTTCAAATTTTTGGGATGCAATAAATTTTGCATTTGCCAAATATAGATACTTAACTCGACAATCGACGAAGATTCCTTATGTTATCCATCCGATTCGAATTACCACGATTTTACGAGCCGTTGGTTTTAATGAATTTGATCATGCAGATCTAATGATTGCCGCTTTGTTTCATGATCTTCTCGAAGATACTGATATAAGTTTAAAGGAAATTGAAGATCAATTTGGCAAAAGGGTTGGGGAAATTATTTTTGAACTCACAATACCTAAAGGCGTAATTGGACTGGAAAAAGATAAGTGGTTAGAAAAGTTCGAAAATAAATCAAAAGAAGCAAAGATAATCAAAATCGCTGATAGAATAGACAATCTTATGGACATGAAGGATATCTGGGATGAAAAGAAGCAAAGATCATACACCAATCAAGCAAGAATTATTCTTAAATCTTGTAGAGATGCTAATGAACAATTAGCTCTAAAATTAGATCTCACTATTAATGAAATTTTGGATAATTTGTAACATATTCATGAATATTTTTATAGATCTAATTTGTCCCAAAACTGGTTTAATTCTTCTTTTGAAAAAGTAAATTTCAAACCAGTAGGTTCAGAGGGTTGTAACCTCAAAAATTCTGGTAATTTATCCATCTCTTGTAGAATCCCCGCTTTTTTGTTAAAATCCAATTCACTCTTTAAAATGCTCTTACCAATGTTAATTACATCTTCTCTGGTTAATTCTAAGGCGTACATTGCGTTTAATGCCTTCTTCACAATTTCCATATTCTCATAACTTGGTCCTATGAAATAACAACACCCTAAAGAATCTAAAATACTAGTGTAAAGCTGTAATTCATACGATAAATCTAGTTTTCCATTATTTTCCGTGAGTTCGCCATAATCTTTCGTTTGACTTGCAACTCTACCGGGGATAGCAGCACCCGCAGTATGGTCTGCACCCATAGGAGTCGTAACATATGTTATACTCATAGCCTTAAAGACTCTTGGATCATATCCAGAAATTCCTTGACCTTTTACATGAGGAATCCTTTCAGCATTAATTTTTTCTCCTAAATGACAAACCCCATTTCCATACAATTTCCCTGTTTCAGTTCCCTTTTTGATTTCTGCTAAAATCTCAAATACACTTTTAGTATTACCCCAAGGAATCTTTCCTGCATCCATCGCAACTCCAATAGTGACTCCAAATTCAATGGTATCGATACCTATGTTATCACATAAGTGGTCAATTCTTGCAATATCATCAAGGTTATTAATCAAAAGATTAGATCCATTAGCGAAAATTGTTTCATACTCTAAACTAGATGTCAGATGATTACCATTCTCATCATTCACTATGTTTGAACATTTAATAACACAAGTAGGGCTACATGGAACACGCTTCCGGCCACCTCTAGCAGTCACAAGCTCATGAAGGCTTTCTCCTGATATATCAATGGCTTTATCATATGAACCCCTTCTAAAATTTTTGGTTGGTAACCCCCCATAAGCACTCATCCCCCTAACCATATTTGGGGTCCCGTAGATTGAAAAATTCTTCTTGGTTTCTGCGAGTTCTTTGGCAAATGGTTTTGAGGCTTCTCGAAATTTTTTTATATTAGATATTCGAACTTCTGAAGTCTTTCTGGGTAAAATAATAATTGCTTTGATCCTTTTAGAGCCCATAACTGCACCTAGACCACCTCGAGCAGCATGACGACTTGGATATCCTTCTAAATCGTTCGTAGCAACACTAGCAGCTTTCATTAAATATTCTCCCGCGGGACCAATTGAATAAATTCCTACCCTCTCTCCATATTTTCTAGTTAAATCCTTATGAAGCATGTAATTTCCAATTCCTTCATAATTTTCAGCAAGATGAAATTTTATACCTTCTTCATTAATGGATATGACTTTTAATTCTGGTGATTTCCCTTCTAAAATTAATGCTCTTATCCCATAAGAAGCTAACATTATGGATGGACGGCCACCAACATTTGCTTCTTTTATCCCATTTGTCAGTGGACTCTTTCCTCCGATTGATGTGCGACCAGAACATGGAAATGGGCTCCCTGTAAGTAATCCTGTAGCAATAATTAATTTGTTTTCCTCACCTAAAGGATCAGATAATGGGGGAACTTCATCCAAGATAATTCTGGAGGTTAAACCTCGTCCACCTAACAAAAAGTATTTTGAATCTTCTAAAATTTCTTCATAAATTGTTTCCTCTGTGTGTACATTAACTCTCGCTATTTTCATAAATATCCCTTTAGGAATTCAATAATTTAAAAAATATTTAGGATCTTTAAAATCGTTAATGAAATTATTTTATTATTACATCATTTTATCTAATATTCTAAAAACAAATTAACGATTTTATAATTAATCATTGAAAAAAAACATACTTGAGACATAGATTTAAATATACAACTAGCCCATATATTCATATCACATAATATTATTAAAATAATAATAATGTGTACTTGTAGAAGTAAACGTATCCTTTTGTAATTCAATTTTTTGTGAGAAAATATGAACGAACAGTATCGTAATCGTAACGAACAGTATCGTAACACCGATGAAGCTGATTTTTCTAAAACTCATTGTTGTGACAACCCCTTTATTGAATCTCGAGATGGCAACGAAATTTGCATAAATTGCGGCTTAATTTTTGAGAGAACCTTTGTAGGAAATGAAAGACGGGCATATACCGTAGAAGAAATACAAACTCGGCGTAGAACTGAGCCTCGATGGAGAGACTTCGGACCCAGAACCATGCTCCCAAACACGAAGACAGACAGCAAAGGGAAAAGTATTGGTGCTAAAGAACAAGCATTATTCTCAAGATTATCAAAAATTCAGAACTCATTGATCTCAAGTATTGAACGTAATTTTTGGGAAGCTAAACCTAAGTTAAAGATGTTAACGAGTAAACTAAATGTACCTGAATACATCTCAGAAACAGCATGGAAAATTTACAGCATTGTGGCAAAGAAAAAATTAACGATGGGACGTTCTATTAACGGATTCATCGCAGGATCATTATATGCCGCAATTCGTGTTCATGATTTTCCTCGTTTACTAGATGAAGTATGTGAAGCCTCCTTAACCCCAAGAAGAACAGTTCATAGAAGCCTTGCTATGATAATTAGAGAAGTATTACCTGAACTTAATCTTCGATATCAACCTATTACTGCTGAGTGTTTAGTATTTAGATTTGGTAATGAATTAGATTTACCTATTCAAATTCAGAAAAATGCAATCAATATGCTAAAGGATGCTTCGAAAAATGGATTACAGAGAACTGGAAAAGATCCAAAAGGTTTAGCAGCCGCTTGTATTTATATTGCAGCAAAAAATGGTTCTATTCGAAAAACTCAATCCAGAGTTGCTGATATTGCTAAGATAACTGAAGTAACTCTCCGAAGTCGTGCCAAGCAGATTAAAAGTAAACTTATATAAAGAGATTTATAATTCTGGGTAAAATTTTTAATTCTTTTTTATTTTTCTACGTTATTTGAAACATAAAAAACATTTTAATATAAGTAAACTAAATAAATAGTTTCCAGAATTATCTTACCATTGAACTTCTTCATTTATCTTTAGATTCTAACTGTTCAATGTCTAAGGTCCATTTAATACCAAAAGCAGTAATTATTAATGAAATAATCATAAGAAAGCAATTCACGGAAGTAAAGTATATCCAAAATATTGCAGGCATAAGAGGTGTTATATCTGGGCGAAAAAGCGCAGTCTGGAATGTCACTATTCCAACTGGGGGTGGAAAAAACAAAGTTGTTTTACCTAATAGAACAAGATAATTCATTTTTATAAAGGCTCCTAATAATATCACCATTCCAACAACAATCATCAATTTTGCCATTGATTTACTTTCAATCGTGTTAGTTCTAGCTGTTTTAAAAATAAAGAGCCCAAAAATTAAGAATAAGACCATTGAAATTATACAAAATAACCATAATACTGTTCCTGTTAATGAAATATAACTTGATCCGTAAATAAATTCTGATAAAAGGATTGAGCTTTCGTTTAGATCAAATTCCACAAAATTTAATAAAATAATAAAAGCAATTTCAATAACCGAAAGAATTATAAAAATAAGCCCAGTAATCCAAAGAAATTTGATTATTTTTTTATGGTCCATAATCATCCACAAATATTGCAAGAAAAATTTTTTATTCTATTCTATTTTTACTTATTATTGTTTTTGAAATTTTTAACAATTTTTAATATTATTGTTTTTTCTTCAAATCTATTTAATTTAATTAAATTACATCGTTGATTTTTTGGAAGATAAAGGGAATAAAACACCAGAAAAGGCTTTATGTCTTCATAAAAATGTGAAGAGAGGAAAAGGTCATTACCATTGTCAAGATTGTGGGAAAAAGTTTTCTATTAAGAAATACTACAAATTAAAAAAAGCTAAAGAGAGTCCCCCGGAACAAAATATTACATTTGAAAAACCAGTAACTGATTTCTATTCAGATTCACAGATCGATTATGAAAGAAAGATAAGATTTAGTGATTCAAAAGCTTTACAAGACCCAGTAATTAGAGAAAAATATGAGCGTTTAAAAACATTAGAAAAATGGTTTCGAGATTATGAATCTGATTTCACAGAACAAAAAAAGACGATTGAACTCCTAAAAAGTCATGGGATAGGCTTAACTATTGATAATGTAAAATATCGAGAAATTCGAGATATCTACTTACGTTATAATAAATATCACAGGCATAACTATCAAAATATGGTCATTATTTTCCTCGCAATAATATGGATGGAAATAAAAGACAGTACAAACATTCGGATCGATGAATTCATTAATGGTTCCAAAGAACTAGGTCATAAAATTAACAAGAAAATGATTACAAATGCAATGTTAAAAGTAAAAAGGACAGAAAATTTGATACAGGAGATAAAAAGCATTTCTGAATTAGAAAAAGAAATTAAAGAAAAAATGAAAGTGGTTTTTCAAAAAGACCTCAATAGCATTCCGTTTGAAAATGTTAAACGGTTTTTCAAGAATGTTTCTGAGTTTGAAAAGAGGAAGATTACCATGCAATTAATTGCAGATAAAATATTACAACAGATTACCTACGATCAAATCCAGAGTTTAAATTATAAAGCATTTGTAGCAGGACTTATTTATTATATTGGTCAATCATTTGAGAATCGTAAGATTTTTACCCAGAATTTAATCGAAAAATATACCAAATTTTCGAGTACAACAATTAGAAAAAAATTTCACACTCTAAAAGAGATTTTAGGGGAACCTCAAAACTTTCATCTCTAATCTTTATAAAATAACAAGTTTGAAGGAATTACATACCATTAAAAACTTTAAAATCTATAATCTTTATTATTCTAACTATATTTACCAGAATTAATATCAAAATTATGTCAGAACTAAAATATGTCAGAAATAAAAACTTCAAAGGGCCTTATTATTACCAACAACTCGATGATTTACTGAGAGAATTTAATACTGAATTGGATAATGGATTAAAATCTTCTGAATTGGAGAATAGATATCAAAACTATGGATATAACGAATTACCAAAGATTAAGAAATCAATATGGAAAATATATTTTGCTCCTATTTTTAACTTCTTGATATTAATTCTCCTTGTAACTGGAATAATCGTAGTTATCTTAGGTTCACCAGGTGAGACTATTATAACTTTCACCGTAGTATTTATAAATTCTGCAACTGTTATTATACAGCAGTATAGAGCCCAAAAAGCACTTGAATCACTACGACAAATCTCTGCTTTAAAAGCAACAGTTCTGAGAGATGGAGTACAATACGAAATACCAAACAGAAATTTAGTTCCAGGGGATATAGTAATCTTAAATCAAGGAGATAAGATTCCCGCTGATGGTAGAATACTCAACCAAGTTAATTTGGCAATAGACGAAGCACCCTTAACTGGTGAAAGTGAACCCGTGGAAAAAAATACTAAGATTCTTAGTAAAAATGATGTACCCCTCCAAAAGCAATCAAATATGATGTTTATGGGCACGTATGTGCATACCGGAAGGGCAACAGCTTTAATCACCGGCACGGGTGTAAATACTGAAATTGGAAAAATATCTGTTACTATAAATGAAATGGGAAGTATTGAAGAGATTCCTTTAACCCGAAAACTAAATAGATTGGGATATATTTTGGGAATAATCGTAATTATCAATTTAATCATTTTAATATCTTATAAATTCATTATTTTAGCTTATGAAGGAAATTTAATTCAATCAGAAGTCAGCAGTGCCTTAGTAAGTTCTATTTTAAGGGCAACAAACATACTTCCAATAAATTTGCCTTTGTTAAGCACTCTCGTGCTCATAACAGGCGTTTTAAGCATGGCTCAACACGGAGTAATTATCAAAAATTTATCGGCTATTGAATCATTAGGTCGTGTGTCTGTCATCTGTTCGGATAAAACGGGTACTATCACAAAGAACGAGATGACTGTTGAGAAATTTTGGATAAGTAAGAAAGAGTATGAAGTTAGTGGTTCTGGGTATGATGCAGAAGGTGATATAACGTTTAATACCGAAATTATTAATTTAAATGACGATCCAACCTTCCAAAAATTTATAGATTCACTAGTATTAAACAATAACGCGCAACTTATATTCGAAGATGTTAAAGTTAGAGTGGCGGATAAAAAGGAAATGGCAATAAGGCGAGCACTAGGGTCTCCTACCGAAGCAGCTTTGCTAGTACTGTCTGAAAAGGCAGGATTTATCCCCTATGATGTAAAAAAAAAATATAACCTTCTTACTGAATTTTCCTTTAGCTCTGAATTAAAACGTATGAGCTCGATCTATGAATTAAAGGAAAATAAGAAACAAATATTTTTATTTTCTAAAGGGGCCCCTGAAAATATAATTACTATTTGCTCTCAAAGTGAAATAGATGGAGTTATCACAAAATTTGATAATAATAATAAAACAAAAATCTTAAAAGAAATAAGGGATCGAGCAAATCAAGGTTATAGAACGTTAGCTATTGCCTACAAAATGGTAACAGGTGTCAGTCAACCAAAACGTGAAGTAATTGAGGATAATCTAATATTTCTGGGATATGTTTCAATCATGGATCCCCCTCGTAATGGTGTTAAGCAAGCTGTAGGTGAATGTCAGTCGGGACAAATACAAGTGATTATGATCACTGGAGACCATCCCGCTACCGCAAAAACTATTGCTACTCAGATGGGTATTTATAATGAGGGAGATCTTGTAGCAGAAGGAAAACAAATAAAAGATTTTAACCACCAAGAATTTAAGAAAATCTCAGTTTTTGCCCGTGTCGAACCTTCCGACAAAGAAATCATTGTAAATCACTATCAAAATAAAAATCAAGTTGTAGCAATGACTGGAGATGGGATAAATGATTCTCTTGCACTAAAACTGGCAAATGTCGGTATCGCAATGGGGATAACTGGAACTGATGTTGCCAAAGAAACAGCAGATATGGTGATTTCAGATGACAATTTCACATCAATCGAAAAAGGAGTGAAAATTGGTAGGGGTCTTTTCTCTAAAATAAGAGTTATAATCTACTTTTTTATCTGTTTAAATATTATGGAAGCAATTATATTCTTTACGTATGAATTTATTCCAGTATTTGAACTCTTTAGCTCTGAATGGCAGCATATATATATTTTTGGAATAGTTCACTCCCTTCCTTCATTAGCGTTAGTAATAGATTCACATCCTAAGGATATTATGCTAGAACCCCCCAGAGACGAGGAACAGATCCTAAATAAGAATATGTGGATAATGTTGTTAATTCAAGCGTTTTTGATGGGTTTAGGATTAGTTTTAGCATTACAATTAACTTTAGGGGGCGTGATACCATTAAATGAGTGGAATTTAAACCCAAATATTAGCTATATAGTTTCTAAACAAGAATTAGCTCAAAAAGCAAGAACGATGTTTATTACTACATTATTCATTGTTGAAACCAATTTCATTTGGACTTTTAGACGACCAAATAAATCTCTGTACCGAAGCATAAAAGAAGAATTTAACATTTCTTTATTTATTATTTGTTTATTTACATTAGGATTGCATATTCTCTTTATCTGCTTTTCATATACCGTTAATTATTATATAAACATTGTATTCGGGTTAGATTTTCAGATAAATTTCATGTTCCTTAGTGGTTCTGATTGGTTGATATGTATTTTACTTGCATTACCCGGGATCATCGGTATTGAAATTTTTAAACACTTCACTCGTCAAAGAAAAATCCATTTCTGATATTTTATAGGCAATTTTAAATAAAATGAAACTTCTTGTTTGTATATCATGAATGATTCTACATTCCCAAGAGCAGATATTAATAAACGATTTGAAGATAAGTTAATAGAATTAAAGAGTTTTCTACCACCTTTAGGTAAAAATATAGGAAATAGTTGTGCTGCTGATACTCTTAACAGTATTATCGAAGTTTTAGATTTAAAGGATCTAAAAAATGTTTATTTTAACAATCTAGCTATTCCATTCAGTGGTTTTGCTCACTATAAAGGGAAAAATGGATGGAAAGGGCCATGTGGTGCAATATCGGGGGCTATAGCCGCCATTGGGATAATATCGGGAGGAGAAAAAAAAATTAATGATTTAGATGTCCCTAAAGTATACGGTAAAGCTTTGAAATTTACTAAAAGGTTCGAAGATGAATTTGGATCGGTAATGTGTGCAGAATTGTGTGGTTTTGATGTAAATATTGATCTTAAACAATATGTTAAAACTAGAGCTTGGGAAAATAAGTGCTGCAATTTTATTCTTTTTGCTGTTGATCAGGTAGCTAAAATCACTCGAAAAGAACTTAGACAACTTTGGAGTTAAATTCGATACACTTATTGTATTTTATCATTTAAAAGGAATTAGATTGAACTTAAATTTCCTCAAATATTAAAAGTCATGATTATTATTGGTTATTTATTATATAATGAATAGATTTACAAAATCATAAATTTAAAAAAATCTTTAGGAGATTCAACATGGAATCCACAGAAGAGAATTATTATAATCTTGAATTGAATCAAATCTACAAAGAACTTAAAACAAACCCGGATAGTGGTTTGACTGAAAAAGAAGCAAATAAACGATTGGAAGAATTTGGTTTAAATGAAATCCCTAAAGTATCAAAAGGGTTCATTAAAATCTATTTAGCGCCATTATTTAACTGGTTAATTGTAATATACCTTATAGGGGCGTTGATCTTATTTTTATCCTGGGTTTTCGGCGGAGAGGGACAATTAATCATTATTACTTTAACGTTGGGAATAGTATTGTTAAATTGTTTAGTTGCCATTGTTCAGCAGTATAGAGCCACTAAAAAACTTAAGGCATTACGCGAATTAACAGCGCCTACATCCACTCTTATAAGAAATGGACAAAAGATAGAGGTTCCAACTAAGGAGATAGTTAAAGGAGATTTGTTGGTTATAAATCAAGGTAATAGAGTACCTGCTGATTCCAGAGTAATTGAATCATTTAACCTTGTAGCAAATGAGGCATCTTTAACAGGAGAAAGTGAACCTATAGAAAAGAGTGAGACCGGAAAAGCAATTATTGAAAAGGAAATTGCAATTGGTGAGCGTAAAAACATGGTTTTTTATGGAACATTTATAACAACGGGTACTGGTAAAGCAATAGTAGTAAAAACAGGGGGTGATACTGAAATAGGGAAAATATCTCATGGTTTAGAAGAAGCTGGCACGAGTGAGATTCCAATTCGGCAAAAAATGAATAACTTTGGGAAATGGTTAGGCCTTGGTGTTTTTATATTTTGGTTTATAGTATTAATGATAATATGGGGTGCAACAGGACGACTTGAAGTTGTAAAGAGTCTAAATTCTGCTCTTGATTTAATGCCTATCAATATCCCTCTGTTAGTAACAATTATTTTGATAACTGGTGTTCTAGCAATGGCTCGTCATGGAGTAATCATAAGAAACCTAGCTTCAGTTGATAGTTTAGGGCGTGTAAGCGTTGTTTGTTCTGATAAAACAGGCACTTTAACTAAAAATCAAATGTCAGTTCAACATGTTTGGACAAATGGTTCAGTATTTAGAGTTACAGGGAGTGGTTATTCTCCGGATGGTGATATTGTTCTAATGGATGATCCTAAAAATAATACTTATATAAAACATATCGATGAATTTCCTCACCTCAAATTACTTCTGACTTCGGGTTTTTTAAATAACAATTCAGCGTTAGTGAAAAACGAAATTGAAATATCTGGTAAAACCATTCTTGATTGGAGTGTGATTGGTTCTCCTACAGAAGGAGCATTAATGGTGTTGTTTCAGAAAGGGATGGGAGATTACTTACTTGACGAATATGAATCAATTACTGAATATCCTTTTGATAGTTCCTTAAAAAGAATGACTAAACTCTATAAAAAAGACCATATTTATGTATCTTTTACTAAAGGTGCAAGTGAAATAATAATTCCTCTATGTACCAAAATTATTTATAACGATAAAGAAATTGAGTTTAGTCAAGAAATTAAAGACAAAGTGATGGAAATAGTAAATCTATATGCTCAGCAAGGATATAGGATACTTAGTTTATGTTATAAAGAAATGGATGATATTCCTCCTGAAGGAGATGAAGGAAGGAAAGTAAGTGAATCAGATTTAACTTATATTGGATTTGTAACAATATTAGATCCTCCTAGAGAGGGAGTAAAGGCGTCTGTAGAGCAATGTCATGAAGCAGGAGTAGATGTAGTAATGATTACTGGTGATTCTCCCACTACTGCTAAAGCTATTGCCACTCAAATCTCAATTATTACTAAAGAAAGTGAATTTGCTTTAGAAGGTAAAAAAGTTAAAGATATTAAATCGTACGAGGAATTTTCGAAAGTTAAAGTGTTTGCTCGAGTTTCACCAGAACATAAGGAAGATATTGTAAAAAAATATCAAGAAAATAAAAAAGTTGTTGCTATGACTGGAGATGGTGTAAATGATGCTTTAGCTTTAAACTTGGCTGATGCAGGAATAGCAATGGGAATTGCAGGAACTGATGTAGCCAAAGAAGCCTCAGACATGGTAATTTCTGATGACTCTTTTAACTCGATAGTGACAGGAATTCATGAAGGGAGGGGCATCTTCGCAAGAATACGTGCTGTAGTAATATTTTATATTTGTATTAATGTTTTTGAAGGTATTATACAATTCTTATTAGCCATAATTTTAAATAAACCATATTTCTTAGATGATCCGTTTTATTATCAATGGATTTTTCTCTCAATAACTTTACACATATTTCCCGGTTTAATTCTTACGTTTGATATAACTTCTAAAGATGTAATGAAAGAAAAACCACGTGACTCAGAAGAAATTCTTTCGAAAAATACAATGGCTCTTTTATTCATATTTGGCATATTACTCGCGATTAGTATGGTCATTGTATATTTTTTAACGATAAGTGGGATATATCCCCTTTTTCCCCAAAATATAGATATTAGTGGATTTAACGACGCTTATCTCTATACCCCAATAACAGATCCAATTTGGGGCGATGTACTTCGTAATTTTTATCCATTGGCGTCGGACATCGAACTATTACAATATGGAAAAGCTCTTACAATGCTAATGGTAACTCTATTTTTCTGCGAATCATTTTTAGTATTCCAGATTAGACGACCGAATAAATCTTTAATAAAGAGTTTAATCGAAGATAGTAACAGAAGGATGTACTACATTATTGGCTTTCTGTTTGCATTATTTTTGATGCTTATGTATATTCCTGGGGTGCAAGTGACTCTCGCAGAATGGGGGATTAATTTCATGTTCATGTATTTAACTGGTCTAGATTGGTTAATCTGTTTCTTAATTTCACTGATTTGTATCATTTCCTTTGAGATTGTAAAATATGTGGCTCGTAATTATGGGATAACATTTTAAGAGCTTATTTCTAATCTTCTTTTTTTATTTTGAATTTTTTACATTAATTTTTTATTTAAACACGGATTTTTTTCATTTATGTTAAAAGGAGAGAGAATAACGCTTGGATCTGTTAAAAGAGAATATATAGATGCGTATCTTAAGTGGTTTAATGACCCAGAGATAATTCAATATTTATCTATGTTTCGGCCAATGACTCGCATGATGGAGGAAGATTGGATTGAAAACTTAAAGAATCGAGATGACACTATTGCTTTTGCTATTCTAATTACCGATGAAAATGTAGGAGAAAAACTTATTGGAAATTGTGGGCTCCATAGAATAGATTGGAAGAATCGAGTGGCGGAAGTAGGAATCACTATAGGAGAAAAAGAATATCAAGGTAAAGGATATGGAACAGAAGCTATGGAAATTTTAATAGATTATGCATTCAAAAGCGTGAATTTGAACCGAGTACAGTTACGAGTATATGAGTTCAATAGTAGAGCAATAAGTTCTTATAATAAGATCGGTTTTGTTGAAGAAGGACGAATGAGACAAGGAATTTTTATCAAAGGAAAATATCATGATATTATTTTTATGAGTATTCTAAAAGAAGAGTGGTCAAAAGAGAAGTAAGAAGTAAGGAAGATATCCTAAATTTTAAAGGTAAAATCATGTTGCAAGGAGTTAAAGTAAGACTGGTTCCCCCAAAAAAAGAATATATTGATCGTTTTCAAAAGTGGATGACTGACCCTGAGATCACCCAATATCTTAGGGTATTCAGACCAATTACTAGGGAAATGGAAGAAGATTGGTATAATTCAATGATTAAGAGAGAAAATAACATTCTTTTCTCTATTGTAATACCTGATGATGAGAATAATGATATACTCATAGGAAATTGCGATATTGATGTTGATTGGAAAAACCGAGTTGGAAACGTAGGAATTGTAATAGGAGAAAAGGAATGCCATGGTAAAGGATATGGAACTGAAGCTATGAAGTTACTAGTAGATTACGGTTTTACAACATTGAATCTTAACAGAATCGAACTTGAAACACATGGATTCAATTTACGAGCATTAAAAACATATACAAAGCTTGGTTTTAAAAAGGAAGTAACTCGACGACACGCTGTTTATATAAATGGTGTATATCATGATTCTATCATGCTAAGCATTTTAAGGGATGAATGGCAGAGGAAAAAGTAAAGAACTCTTTTCTTATTCTATATTTCCATATTAATTATTATCCTTATTTGATGATAAAATAAAACTTAAATTACACTCTAACTACTTTAGAATATCTTAATTTATTAAATACAAAAGTATTATCATGACAGATATAAAATTTGGGAATAATCTGTATTATTCTCAATCTTGGGATCTTCTTAAGAAGAAGGTAATAACGGCAGGTCAAGAAGAATGGGATTCGATCTGGCTTCCAGATCACTTAAGCGGAATTCCTGGAAGCGCAATAGACAATTTCTTTTGCTTATGGCCTGTATTTGGTGCATTTTCTGAATTGGCAAAGGGAAAAACTTTAGGTTCAGCAGTAACTGATCCTTATAGGTTGCATCCTGCTTCTTTAGCTCAAATGTCTATGACACTTAATCATATGACTGGTGGAAAATTTATTTTAGGGATAGGTGCGGGAGAGGGGATGAATTTAAAGGCTTATAACATTCCATATAATCATGCAGTAACTAAAATGTCCGAATCGATAAAGATGATGAAGAGATTTTGGAAAGAAGGAGGGAATGTAACTTTTAAAGGGAAATATTTCCAAACAAAAAATGCGTTTATAATGCCAAAACCAATATCTGAAATTCCGGTTTGGGTTGCGGGAAATGGACCTAAAACTCTCGAGCTTACTGCAGAACTTGCTGATGGGTGGATGCCTTTTGGTTCTTTCCCTAATTTATACAAGGAATATCGGGATACTATAATTGATATTATGAAAAAAAATGGAAGAGATATAAATAACTTCACTTTTGGTCATTTTGCTCGAATTTTTATAAATGATGATCAAGAAAAATTAAATTCTTTTTTTAGGGGTATGAAAGCAGGATTAAGTATGCAACCTAAGACTTTGAAGAAGCTAGGATACTGGAAAGAAGAATATGAACAAATTTTTCAAGATGCTACTGGCTTTAGTAGTGAGGAAATGAGCATTTTAGTATATGATAGAGAAGATACTGCAAAATTTGATTATGCTAAATTAGCCCCATTAGCAGAAGATATTCCTGATGAATTGATCCGAGGAAGTGGGATGATTGGCACTAAAGAAGAAATAATTAAAAAGATTCAAAAATTCGTTGACGCAGGAGCTCAACATTTCATTCTTGAACTTCAGCATGGGGTATCAAGTAGACATGCCCCTTTCACATATTTTGATGCAACTAGAATTATAAGTGAAGACATTATCCCTATCTTTAAGGAATCTAACTAAAAATATCTTATTCTCTATTTTTTCTTAATTAAACTTCATAACAATTAATTTTTAAGATATTTAATATTCAATTCTAATATTATATATTCAAATTATTAGGTGTAATTACATGAGTAAATCAAAAGTTGCCATTGTTAAATATGAAGAACCTTTAGAATCTGTTCGAAAATTAGTTGAATTAACTAATCTTTTTGATGAAATTCCCAAGGGCGCAAAAGTGTTTATCAAACCTAACATTGTATATTGGAACACCGCTACTAATTTTCCAAAATGGGGTGTTATAACCAGTTCTCGTGTTATTGAAGATGTTATTGTTTTACTGAAAGAGCGAGGAATCGATGATATCTCTATAGGAGAAGGTATAGTAACTGAAGATGTAAAAGATACTGAAACTGCAGCAGATGCATTTGAAAAACTGGGTTATAATCTTCTTAAAGAAAGATATGGTGTAAAACCAATTAATACATTTGAACATAAATTTGAGAAGATAGATTTAGGTACCGGTTTTAATGTCAATTTTAATTCTGATGCTTTAGCCGCTGATGTTGTAATTGATATACCTGTATTAAAGACTCATTCACAAGCCGTTGTTACGCTAGGGTTTAAAAATTTAAAGGGATTAATTAATTACGCTTCACGCAAAAAATTTCACAGTGATGATCCGGTAAAAGATTTACATCACAATATCGCTCAACTGCCTAACAAACTTAAAAAGGTATTGACTATCATTGATGGAATTTATACTCTCGAACGAGGACCTGCCATTGATGGAAAAGCTCATAGAAAAAACATTCTCATTGCTTCCTCTGATATCTTGTCAGCAGATATGGTTGGGGCTAAACTACTTGGTATTGAACCTACGGATGTACCTCATTTAGTACAAGCAGCAAAAGACAGAAATAGGCCGATGGATTTATCAGACGTGGAAATAATTGGTGAAAGAATTGATGATCTAGCATCTCATCATGAATGGGATTTTATTTATAATGATGCAGGAGATCTTCCTCTTCCCTTAGAGAGAATTGGTGTCAAAGGGTTAAAGTATCATAAATATGACAGTACTTTGTGCACATATTGCTCAGGGATTAATGGAATATTATTATTGGTTATCAAAAATGCATGGCAAGCGAGAAAAGGTAAACCATTTGATGATGTCGAATTTCTAAATGGCAAACTTCAAGAACCAACTCCTGGTATGAACAAAACGGTACTTTTTGGTAAATGCCAATATAATAAACACAAAGATCACCCTGATATAAAGGAAATGATACCAATTAGAGGATGTCCACCTTCCATTGAAGATGTTAGAAGCGCTTTTAGCCTAATAGGTATTGAGCTTCCATCTGGCTTGATTAAGAATATTAATAAGATGGCCGGAGTCTTTATGGGGAAATATAAAGGAAAACCTGAATTTGATGAATCTTTCTTTCAAATAAAATAATTTTTTACTTTATCATTCTTTTTTCTTTAGTTCTAAGAGTTGCTAAATCAGTTAGAGACATATTTAAAAATCTTTATAAACTTAGGTATTTTATTTTTAAATCAATATTTTTAAGGTGAAAATAGTGAAAGATTTTTCAGATTGGAAAATAAATCTAGATTTTGAGAATGAATCGTCAAATGTGAATCCAAATAGACCATGGTTAAGATTTTGCGAACCTGATGTGCCAAAATCAATAAAATTTGAGCCTATTCCCATCCATGAATTTATTAAATGGATAGCAAGAAAATATCCAAATAACGTATGCGTCTATCATAAACCCACTAACAAAAAGTACACATATCGTGAATTAATTTATTATTCAGATAAAGTTGGGAATGCGTTATCAAGGTTAGGAGTTAAAAAGGGAGATTCTGTTGCTTTAATGTCAGAAAACTGTGCTGAATTTATATTCGCTTGCATTGGGATAATGGAAACTGGAGCGATAGCTATCCCTGTAAACCCATTGCTAAAGGAATCGGATGTTTCTCATATAGTTAAAGAAGCAGGAAATGTGAAAGCATTCTTTGTCCATAAAAATAACTTCAGAACAATTAAAAGGGTTCGAAAACAAGTTGAGTTTGATAATATTATTCTTCTCGGTACTGAAGAAGAGAAACCTGATACAATTACATTTAGTGAGTTAATAAGTGATGTGGGCCCAATCCCTCCTGATGTAGACATAGATCCTGTAAATGATATTGTAGCACTAATGTTTACAGGTGGTACTACAGGTCTCCCTAAGGGGGTAATTTGGACACATGATGGATTGCTTCATAGCGGTATAAACTTGATTTATTCATCAGGAGATACATATGAAGAAAATGTTGGAATCGGTGTGAATTTATCAATATTACCCCTATGTCATGCAATGGGGTTCGGGATATTAATCATTGCTTTATATTTGGCTAGTATGTTAGTAATGTTTCCTTTCAATCCATCGGAAGTGTTGAAGGCAATCGAATTTTATAAAGTTAGGTTATTTGTCGGGGTTCCAGTAATGTACCAAATGATAATCAATTCTCCTGAATTTACAGAGACGGACTTCTCTAGCCTTGAATCAGCAGGATCGGGATCTGCAGCTTTAGCACCAGAATTTAATAAAAAATGGGAAGAAGTTGTTGGATTTAAAGTAGGTCAGGGTTATGGTCTGACAGAATCCTCTGCGTTTGCGACTTCCGCCGCCGCTTGGATGCCTGAGATTAAACCCAATAGTATTGGTGTACCTAATATTGAGACCGATGTTATAATAGTAGATCCTGAAACTTTAGAAGAACTTAAACTGGGAGAAATAGGGGAACTTCTTGTTAAGGGTCCTCAAGTAATGAAAGGTTATTGGAAAAATCCAGAAGCTACACAGAAAGACATTGTAAATGGGTGGCTAAGAACAGGCGATTTAGCAAGAATGGACGAAGATGGGTATATTTTCATAGAAGGTCGCACTAAAGACATGGTTAAATACAAGGGTTATAAGGTAATGGCTAGAGAAGTTGAAGAAAAACTTGTTGAACATCCTGCGATTTTAGAAGCAGGAGTTGTTGGTGTTCCAGATCCAAATATCGGTGAAACTATAAAAGCATATGTCGTGATTCAATCCAAATATAAAGATAAACTTACTGAGAAAGATATCATTGAATGGGCAAAAGAAAGAATGGCGGGGTATAAATACCCGAGACAGGTAGAAATCATAAATGTGTTGCCTAGGACGGCAGTGGGTAAAATTTTTAGAAGAAAACTTAGGGAAAAAACCGTAGAAGAGCAAGATAAATAGAAATCCTTAATTCTACTTAGAGCTAAATAATTTGGTTTAAAATTATTTATTTTTAATTTGTTTTAAAATATTGATGTGGTTGAAATATTGTCAAGTTGATATCGCTATACTTATTCGAATCGCAAGTTTCAACTAACCATGTATATTCAGTGTTAGGTTTTAGTGGTTTCCATCGTGTGTTTACTAATGCGGAGGTTTTATTTAATCCATATAAGGGCATTAATAATCGGTTTTGGTACATATTGTCAATATGAGTTAAATCGTGAAGATTAACAAAATCGGTTCTTCCTTGAGATAAATAATTAGCATAGAAGGCATTCTCTCCACCTAACTCATTAAGAGTCGTCCAAGTTGTATCTGCATAAATTTTTGGGTCTTCCATGTATTTTGGTACTTCCTTTACATTATAGGTGATTTTTTCTTTTAATTTTAGATAATTGTTTAACAGTTTAGTGTTAGAATTGAGAATACGTGTTTTAGAACGCGCTTCACCATTCCAGTACTCGACTGTTATCGTATACTTCCCATCTTCTAGAAATCCCTCTCTGTCGAAAGCAAGATATCTAATTACCTGACGATTGTAGTTATCAACGATATACCCATTCCCATTTTGAAAATTAAATGGTTGATTTTTAAATTGAAAATTGTAACTATTAGGACCATCGACAACAATAGTTTTTATTGCATTTGTGTTTTTCTCTCCAACTAATCCAAAAAAATGTACTTCAAATTTAGCTTGCTCCTTTGGTAAATTATTTAAATCATCAGAACTATCGAGAAAAAATTGACTTATTACTATATCATCAATTGGGGGAATATTTTCATCCTTAGCTTCTTCATCAAAGAAAGACTCTTGAAACTCATTAAAACGATTTTTATAAGGTAAACCAAAAAATTGTGGGATATTATCAAGATTCTCAAAGAAATCTGGGGGAATTTCAATACCAACCTGATGGAACGCTTTAGTGATATTCTCTGGTTTCACAGGACATCCCTTTATTGGGATCATTTCATTAATATCAGGATTATTTCTATGTTTATTAACCATGCATTGCCCTAATAAAATAGTTTTTTTCTTGCCGGGAGTAGGATCCATCCTTTTTCCCATAATAACTTCAATATCATCCCAAGGTTCGCCATGGTTAATATCCCATGCATAGGTGATTGCAATAGGGAGAAGGCTAGTAATCATTGAACAATAAGTGCACGTAGTGTTATCATATTGACGGTATAATATCCCTTTGATACCTTGTTTAACAAATGCGATAGGAAGGGTGCCATCTTCAGTATAAGGGAATTCATATTCATAATGACCTTGAACACTTTCTATAGACTTTCCCACAACCTCAACATCAGAAAGATCTATAGGACGATTATTTTCTTTAGCATAATATGCTAGATATGAGACATCCGAAGGATTATATCCCAAAATTTGTGCTCCAACCTTATCAGCAGAAAACATATCTGAAGATGTTATTAAAAGATTGCTTCTTTGCATCTGGCCATCATAACCAGGACCCCTCTCATTTAGATAAATTCCATCAATTATAGCGGTAACTGGAGGAAGCTTCTTAGATAGACGTGCCAGATAAAAATTGAGATCCTTCTCAATGTCAGCAGTATGACATTTCTTACGTGATGGAATATCTATTAAACCTTTCAGATTCTTTAAGCTTAAACTTACCTTTGCCTCAGAATGGGTTTTAAGGACAGGAAGTGAGATTATTGCATCACAATTTAGAGCATCAGTATTGAAATTAAGTACAATGTCATCTCCTAAGTCGATTTTCTCAAAAGGTCTTTCAAAAACATTAAGAACATTTATCCCATACTTCTTTTTGAACCGGTTATATCCTAAGGATTCAAAGGCATGGTGGGCGAGTTCATAATCCTTAGGGTCAGATACAACTATCCCTTCCCCAATTGTAATATCTTTTATACCAATTTTATTTAACAGAATGATAGTGTCTTCCACAATTCGTGAAGTGGTAACTACACCATACTTAGGGTAATCAGGCACTCGAGACCAATAGACTATATTTGGTTTAAGAAACACTTTTTCATTTCCAGTTAAATTCCCGAATGCATTAGATAATTCAATTGCTTTTTGTAAAGATTTAGTTTTTTTTCTATACTTATTAATAGCTACGCGATATGTTTTCATGAAAATCATATAATTAATTAATTTTAGAAAAGAAAATTTCTTCTTATCAATAATTCATTTCTCTTAAAATATTAAGAATCGTATAAAAGATTGTTGATTTAAATAGAAAACTGGAAACTCAAAAAATACATTTTATTTAAAACCTTGGCAGAAGGAATTTACATTATTAGGTAGTACAACATGATTGTACCCTCCCTCCAACAATGCGAATCGTCTTCCATCACATAATTTCTCGGAATAATCTTTCATTAAATTCCCTAATTGGTAATAATCTTCAGGATATAATTTGTTACCCCAATCATCAATTCCTTCATCAAATCCAGCACTCGCAACAAAGATACCAATATCTTTTATATTTTGCATATATTTTTCGACTTCTTTAATATAATTGATATTCACGCTAGAACTAGGATTTAATATTTTTACTTTAAACCCATCATTTCTGTTTTTTAGTATATTTATATTACCATCGCCAGTATGAAGATCAAAATCTAAAACGAAGGCAGAGCTAATTTTTCCTTCTGAGAATAGTTTCAATAAACTTATACTTATATTGTTGAAGTAGCAGAATCCCCAACAAGAATCTGCTGAAGCATGGTGTCCTGGAGGGCGAATTACGGCAAAAGTAGGATTTCCTTTATAACCTTCCTCGGCGGCTAGAATTGAGCCTCCTGCGGCTAATGAAGCTAATTCAAATAATAAAGAATCGCTTTTAATATAGGTATAATGTCTTTCTGAATGAGCTCGTAATATATCTTCTTTTTTTGCAGGTTCTGGTTTTATAAACTCAAATTCTTTTCTTTTGGATAATAATTTAACTATACCTTCTAAACGTCCTGGCTCAGCAGCAGGATCTCTTGCATAATTTGAATTATAATATCTTTCATGAAATACAATTTTCATAATTATAATCTCTTGCTTAATTTCTTAATCATGTCTTTTGTCATCATTTCAAGATCATACTGAGGTTTCCAACCCCACTCTTCTCTCGCCAGGGAATCATTAATTGTTTTCGGCCAAGAATCTGCTATTTCTTGTCTAAAATCTGGTTTATAATTTATTTTAAAGTCAGGTATATGTTTTTTTATTTCATTCGCTAATTCTTCTACAGAAAAGCTCATACTTGTGACATTATATACACGACGTTGAATATTTGAAACATCCGCTTCCAATAAATCAATCAAACATTTAATACAATCTGTTATGTACATCATGGGTAGAACTGTGTCTTTATCTACAAAACAAGTATATTTTTTATCGACAATTGCACTGTAAAATATTTCTACTGCGTAATCCGTTGTACCTCCTTTAGGGTATATTTCACTACTAATTATTCCCGGAAGCCTTACGGACCGTATGTCAAGATTATATTTTTTGAAATAATAGGATGCCAAAAGTTCTCCCGTGACCTTAGTAATTCCATATATTGTATTAGGATCCAATATTGTTTCATTTGGTGTATTTATACGAGGTGTTGAAGGTCCGAATGCAGCTATCGAACTTGGCCAGATAATTCTATCAATATTGTGGTCCTTGCTAATCTCTAACACATTTAATAATCCGTTTAGATTAATATCCCACGCCTTTAATGGATTCTTTTCACCACTAGCAGAAAGAATAGAAGCTAAATTAAAGATTGTATTAATCTCATTTTCTTCAATTGCTTTTGATATGAGTTCCTTATTTAAAACATCAAGAGGGATAACAAAATCTGATATATTACCCTCTTTATCAGATGCAATAACATTTTCAGTACCATATTTCCTTCTTAATTCAGGAACAAGTTCACTTCCGATTTGTCCAGAAGCACCTATTACAAGAATTTTTCGCATGTTAATCAGTTTTCAACATCATGAATGCTTAGTATAATTCTTAATATGTAAAATTAAAAAAGGTTTATCTAGCATATTCCCATTTTTTACCCGCCTTAGTCATTATAGGAAAAACTAATATATTTATGTAAATACCTTTAAAATATCAAATTTCTCATTATTAAAAGATAGAAGTGATGAATGAATGAAAAGAGATCCAGAAGCCTTCCTCAGGGAAGAAATGAATGAATTACGGAACAACAATCTTGAATGGATTATTAGATATCTTGAGCAAGGTTCAAAACCTCATTCTGTGGTTGATGGAAAAGAGGTGCTAATGCTTAATACTAATAACTATCTTGGATTAGCAACACATCCAAAAATAGTACAAGCTGCAATTGATGCCACAAAAAAATACGGCGCTGGAGCAGGAGCTGTACCAGTTATAGCAGGTTCTTTTGACTTAACAAAAGAATTCCAAGAAAAATTTGCTAAGTTCAAAGAAGTGGAAGCTTCAATTTTATGTCAAACAGGTTTTGCGGTTAATTCAGGATTAATACCTATGTTAGTTGGAAAACAAGATATAGTTGTTTCTGACGAATTAAACCATGGGTCCATTATAGACGGAGTAAGATTATCAGGGGCAAACCGCGTAATTTATAAACATAATGATGTTGGGGATTTAGAAAGACAGTTAAAAGAAGCTGAAAAGAAAAATCCTAGAAGAATATGTATAATTACTGATGGTGTTTTCTCGATGGATGGAGATATGGCACCATTATCTGGCATTGCAAAAGTAGCTGAAGATTTTGGTGCTATGATTTTTGTTGATGATTGTCATGGAGAGGGAGTACTAGGGAAAGGAAGAGGTATAGTTGCCCATTTCAATCTACAAGGAAAAGTTCATGTTGAAGGAGGATCAATGAGTAAAGGATTCGGAGTTTTTGGGGGAACTGTAGCTGGTTCACAAGATTTGATTGAATTTTGTGCAAATAAAAGCAGAACTTATTTACTAAGTACAGCACACCCTCCTGGAGTCGTTGCTGCCTGCATTGCTTCTATAGAAGTAGTTGAAAATGAACCGGAACATGTTGAGAGAGTTTGGAATAACACTAACTACTTCAAGAAAGAGGTTCAAAATATGGGTTATGATACTGGCAATTCTGAGACACCAATAATTCCTCTTATTATTGGTGATCCAGGGAAAGCTCAAGAGCTTGCTCGAGTCTTATTTGAAGAAGAAAATATTTATGGAACCCCCATAGTATTTCCTATGGTTGCTAGAGAACTTTCTCGAATCCGAGTACAGATGAATGCTTTACTTACAAAAGACGACTTAAACATGGCCTTAAGTGCTATAGAGAAAGTCGGAAAAAAATTAAGTATTATTTAATTATTCTTCTTTTTATTAGTTTTTAGGTTTCAGGTTTTAGGTTTTATCGCCTTTATTGAAAGAGTAAGTGGAATCTCAGGTTTTAATGTCTGAAATCGCCATAACCCATCCTCATCTTTTTTAAGATCTGGATGAAAACCATGGAAACCAAATGGGAATTCATTGATAGATTCTATTTTCAATCCTGTTTTGATTAGTGGGTTAATTATCTCACTAATAGTATGTCCCCAGCCATATTCAATCTTGTTTTCTAGGATTGTCGGATTATTCGGATCTTCATCAGTATAATCACCATCTACTTCCCATTCAAAGGATTTTCCATTATTAAAATAGGGGTTACTTATTTTGAACATGTCAGTTGTTTTTTCATCAATCATATGACTTGAAGGGTGGCCATCAATATAATAGAACATTCCTCCTGGTTTTAAGCAATGATTGATAACCTTAGCCCATCCTATTAAATCATCTAACCAATATAAAGTACCATAGGAAGTGAAAACAATGTCAAACTTATCTGTAATTACTTCTGGTACGTTATAAACGTTAGATTGGATAAATGTTGCTGGAACGCCTATTTCCTTGCTTAATTCACGCGCTTTAATTATTGCTTTATCTGAAAAATCGATACCCGTTACTATTGCTCCTTTTCGAGCCCACGATAGCGAGTCCATGCCAAAATGACATTGAAGATGTAACATTGTCTTCCCATTTACATCACCTAACTCTTCAATTTCAGTTGGTAATAACGAAGTTTTACCTGCCTTAAAGGCTTCAAGATCATAAAATTTTGATTTTGCGTGAATATCAACTAATTCATTCCATAGCTTTAAGTTGGCTTCAAATTCTTTTTTCATAATATTATATCCTCAAATCAAGAGATTTTTTTTAGCCTATTATCATAGGGGCTTAGCTAGAATTGCTTTAACTCGTAGCCTGTCAAATAAACTAGTGGGTGCAGGTTTAATCAGGCAAACAGTGTCTGCTCCACGTCCAGTGCCCCCTATGCAAATGATATCTCGTTCGATATCCTCTATTAAACCCGCATCAACAGCCATGACTGCAATTTCCATACAAACTTTTATCCCCTGGCTGAAAAGAGTTCGAAAATATTTAGCCATTAATTCAACAGGACCCCATTGCTTTAGGGCGATTCTAAAACTCCTTTCCACTCCCGCAAATGCATGGGTGCCAATTAGAAATTTTAAACCTTTACTCTTAAGAGCATTTATTTTATCTTCAGGAAACTCTTGTCTTCTATCAGGTCCCATGAAGTAATATGAATGGGTTACAACCACAAGATTATAATTAGATGGATCGAAAATCTCAGTTGATTTTTCAGCCGTAGTACCAGTGGTACTTGCTAAAATTATATCTTTTATATCAAACTGATCCGCATATTTCTTTGCAATTTCTAATGCCCTATCAGTATTATGAGGTCCACCTCTCTCAAAATAAGTAACTTCCAGATCTAAATCGGTCATGATCAATTCACATTTTTCTTAATTTTTTTACAATTGTGAAATAGAGAAGATTTTATTTTTTAAAACTCTAATTAAATAATTTTAAATAGAACAAGATTTAACTACATTTAATTATATTTGTTAAAAATTTAATTACAATAGTGATTTTAAATGAGTGAAGAAAGTTTAGAAGTAGAAGCCTTAAACGGAAGTAGAAGCCTTAAACAGAAATTGCTTTTTGCTACGTCTGCATTTGGGGATCAGTTAACATATCAAGCATTTACAATTTACGTTTTTACGTTTTATTTTGCTGTTGTAGGACTTACCATGTTTGAAATGTGGATCGGCTTTATTCTATGGGGTTTATGGAATATGGTAAATGATCCCCTCCTAGGTGCGTTAAGCGAAAGAACTAAGCACAAAGGTAAATGGGGAAAACGAAAATTCTATTTACTGATTTCATTTATACCATTGGCTCTGATGATGGTACTACTTTTCACGGTTCCTGTAAATTATGAGTTTGTGTATTTTATTTTCATAATTTTTACCTTTGAATTCTTCTATACAATGTTTTCAGTTAATACTAATGCTGTATTTCCCGAAATGTTTCCAACTGAAAAAGAAAGAGGCGGTGTAAATATGTTTATAAAGGCGTTTACCATGATTGCTGTCATATTAGCATCTCTTATTCCTACAATTGTTATTTCTCCTTTAGTTCCAACACTAGATCCCCTAGATGCAGGCTACGCAGCTGAAGTTGCAAGCATTAAATCAATGTATGTTATTTCGGGCGTAATTTTGTTCGTGATTGTTCTAATTATGTCGATATTATTCATTTTCTTATCTGTTGAAGAAAAAGAGGAAAATGAAGCTGCTTTCGAGAAAAGACCAGGATTTTATGAATCGATAAAAATTACCCTTTCAAATAAGACATTCCTAAAGTTTACTTTAGGAAATATGCTTGTTTGGTATTGTTTTAATGTGTTACTAACTGTATTCCCACTATTCGCTGTCTTTATCTTAGGTCATACTGAGGGTTCTCTTATGATTGGTATAACCTTGATGATAGCACTTCTTTCTGCAGCAATTTTCCAGCCCGTGCAATCGAGGATTAGAGCTAAGGTCGGAACACGGAAAGGATTGATGCTTGGATTAGGAATCTGGATCGTGACCTTATTTCCCTTAATTTTCTTATCAAACGATGCATTGAGTCGAACATTAGCGATGATTATATTTTTTGCAATTGGTTTTGGGTTATCTGCAGCTTTGTTTTATATTGACTTAATTCACGGTGATGTCATTGATCAAGATTCATTAAAATTCGGGGTAAAACGAGCAGCAAGTTATTATGGAGTAAATGCATTTATTCATAGGTTTTCAACAATC
This sequence comes from Promethearchaeota archaeon, assembly GCA_019894875.1. Next base: position 26,887 of record JAGXNR010000010.1, read on the forward strand.
CTCGTTATAACAACCATTTATATTATATTTTCAGGAACGGGATGGAGTAGTTACGAACCCATTATAGCCGATCCAGCGTTAAGAGATCTTGGGTTAAAAGCATTAATGTTTATTTTCCCTGCAGTAGCACTTATAGGAGCAATTATCTTCTTTAAATTTTACGATTTGCACGGAGAAAAACTTGAAAATATGAGAAAAGAATTAGAACAGCATCCTGAATTAAAACCAAAATAATTTTTATTTTTTTTATTTTTTTTATTTTGAATTACACTTTTTTTCAATAAGGAAATGAACAGTAAAGAGAGAGTCTGGTCTGCTTTAAATTTAGAATTAGTTGATAGAGTCCCAATACATGCTGTTGCAGTGGATGGGAATATTTGTGATGAAGTACTTGGAAAACCACCTCGAACAGCTTTCGACATTTTTGATGAACTTGAGGACCAATATCCCGATGATTGGATAGAACGGGTTAATAATCTAATTGCAGAAATAGAAATCAATGTCTTTTCACGAGCAATGGAAACTGCTGCCGCAATAGGTTATGATACTTGTGGAATCGGGTATATCCCATTTAAGTTCGAGAGCAAGGAAAAAATGACAGATATTTTTGGTCGAGTTTATAAAATTGTAAATGATCATGGTCATATTTTTCCTTATTATCTTGATGGATTGATTAAAAACCGGCAAGATTGGGATAACTTTCCAAAACCTAATCTACATGAAATCTACAAACGAGCTAAAAAGTTATATAAAACCATTATCCGTAGAAGTAAGAAATTCGAGAATCCGGATTTTTGCATTATGGCTCAAGATGATTATGCGAGTGTTTTTCCCCCCGTATGGCAGGGTATGGGAATGAATGCTTTTGCAAGAGCATTACGCAAGAATCCGATATTGATAGAAGAGCGTTTTGAACAAACTACTGAATTTGTTATTGGCTTATTTAAAACATATTCGGAAGCTGGGGCAAAAATATTTTTTGAGGGTGGAGATATTGCATTCAAATCTGGACCACTCATCAATCCAAAATATATCACGCAATATGTTTTACCATGCATGAAAAGAGTAACCGAAGCCATACACGAATGGGGCGGGAAGATCATTTTCCATTCAGATGGGGATATAACTTCATTATTAGATTTTGTGGTCGAAGCTGGTTTCGATGGTCTTCACTGTTTAGAACCACCATATGTTGATCTGAATTTGGTTAAGAAAAAAGTAGGAGATAAATTATGCTTACTTGGGAACATTGACACGTCGCATATATTAGTAAAAGGAACTCAAAAAGAAGTCGAACAAGCAGTTAAATTAGCTATAAATGCTTTAGGTCCGAGGGGAGGTTATATGCTTTCACCCTCTAATTCTCATCCAGCTATATCATATCAAAGAATTAGATGGATGATTGAAGCAACTCATAATTTAGGAACGTATCCCCTCCAATTATGATAGAGTAATTATAAATACATCAAGATATAATAGTATTTATCAAAGAGATTACGTTTGAAAATTAAAATAGTGATGACTTAATGAAGAAGTACTTATCAGATATTGAAAGAGATGCGCTGCTAGTGCATCTAATCTTTATAGTTGCATGTATAGTAATTATAGTTCTCCCAATTGGAATTCAAATTGGTATAAAACTGTTCATATTGGTAATCCTATACAATTTGTTGATTGTCATTATAGGGATATTGCGTGACTACAAAGAATGGCTTTTCATTTGGGGTTTCGTTTTTCTAGTAAGCGTGTTTCAGATATTTCCAGATTGGATTTTATCCGCAGAATTTAATATACTGGTGTTCCCCGAAGATGGTTTATTCAAAATTGGAACTGTATCAGGATATATGGTTGGACTATGGGTAATACCCCTTTTTATTATTATCTTTATCGCAAAACAGCTTCAAGAACGTTATTCAAAAAGAATTGCTTATATTTCAGTTATTCTCCTTTCTTTAGCAATATTTGGGATTTCCGAGCAATCAATATGGATGCTTCAATCATGGTATGCTCAAAATGTTGTAATGATTGGTCATGTCGCACTATATATAATTATTCCAGAAATTATTCTAGGGTTATCTGCCTACTATGGTTATGAATTGATTAAAGAGAAACATCACCTATTTAAAATCCCGGTATCTTTTCTCGTTATGATTTTATATCTTGGTAACGCTGTATTTTATTATTTCTTAATTGAACGAGTAGTTTTTGCATGAATAACTAAAAAATATTTAAATCCTCCCGATAATTTTAATAATAACTCAATTAATTTTTGGAGGAGATTTCATAATTTGACATTATGTTTTGTTTTAATGAAAATTAAGGCAGGTTTCGTAGAATCTGTAATAGATGAATTAAATAAAATTCCTGAAGTTAGGGAAACTTATGGGGTAACTGGAGGAATTGATATAATTACTAAAGTCGAAGGAAAGGATGTTGAAACTATCGCAAAAACTATTTTAGCGAAAATTCACAAGATTGAAGGTGTTGATAGGACACAAACTCACATTGTTGTTCCTATGTAAAACTGAAACTTTATTATGATGAGTGTATCCCTTTCAGTTAATACGGGATCATAAAGTTCCTAATAATACAGTGACGCTTGAGGAATGTTATCCACTAAATGTAATAAAACGAGTTCCCTCCACGATTATTATTAAAGCTTTAAAAATCTCTTAATTAACTTTTGAAAACAAATAACAGCTAAAAATGAAAGATATAAAAGAAGAAATCGAAAAGATAAAGGAATTTCGAAGACAGTTTTACAATTCGCATGCAAATGATTATGAAAATACCCAACATGCTGATAATGATGAGGATTTCCTCCAAGAATTTAAAGGCTTTAAAAAATTAGTCAGAGTAAAACCGGGACAATTTGTTTTAGACATCGCAACTGGGACAGGAACGTACCTAATTCAGATGGCGAGATCCGGTGCATTATGTTATGGTATTGATCAATCCCCTAAAATACTAGAACAATTAAAAGTCAATTTCATGAAAGAAAATTTAGAAAGTAACTTAAAAGATATCCATATTGGTGTTGCAGACAAATTACCTCATCCAGATGCCTTCTTTAATTGGGTTACTTGCATAGGGATGTTTGAATATTATCCCTTAGAATATGTGAAAATTGTTTTGTCTGAGGCTATAAGGGTCCTTAAGCCTGAAGGGAATTGTTTCTTCGATATCGCTGATCCTTATAAGAAATACGCTCAAGAGAGAGATTGGATATTTAGTTATGATCTAGATAAATTTAGGAGAATGATAGAAACTCTAAATTTTAAAATATTAACACAAAATAAGGCAGGCTATATGCTTCAATATCTTCTTTCAATGAAATAAATTAAGTATAGAAATGATTTATCCCAGAAGTTTTCACAAGTAACTATAAAATTATTATATTTTACGTATAATCTTAACTATAATCAGATTAATTTTATAAATGTGTTTTTAGTTCTTTTTTTTGTTATTTTTTAATAAATTTTAAATATTATATCATCCAAATTTCGTTTTGGAACATGCATTTTACCATCAGGAGTTTTCCAATAGGTAAAAGAACCCTCAAATGGTTCCATATCAGACTCTTCATCTGGATACCCTAAACTGATTACTTGTTTTATTTCATAGATATCAGGGATTTCAAACAACGCTTTAAGTTTTCGAAATTGAACATTACCCATCCAACAACTTCCTAATCCGAAGCTAACAGCTCCTAATAAAATATTTTCCGCAGCAGCACCAACATCAAAATCTACATATGCCGGTTTTATATTTTTATTAACAAGGAGTATAATATAAGCTGTAGGCTCTCTCCCTTTTTCAGGAGTTCTCTGATCTTGAGGTAAAGATCCCGCCCAACCAACTAATGGAAACAGTTTTTTTCTTATTTCAGGATCTTGTACTAAGATAAAATCGAGAGCTTGTACATTTTTAGCCATAGGAGCAACACGAGCATAATCAACTAATTTCTTGAGGGTATCTAAAGAAATAGGATCTTGCTTAAACCTTCTAATTGTTCTTCTTTTGTAAATAACTTCTTCAAAATTCATTTTTTTCAATTTTTCATTTATTTTTTTTTGATTCAATTAAAGATTCAGCTAGCTTATAGAGGAGTTCTTCAATATTTTTACCTGTCTTTGCTGAAGTCTCAGTATATTCAATGTTAAGACTTTTAGCAACGTTCAAAGCTTCTTTAGTTGGAACCTTCCTCTTGTTGACTAAATCTTCTTTATTTCCTAAAATAAACCCAATTATCTTTTCTTGGTATATTTCAAGATACTTCATAATATCTTTGTACCAACTTGAAACACTTTCAAATGATGTATGATTAGTAAGATCAAAGATCACAATTATGGCATCAGTACCTTGATAAAAATGCCTCCTCATCACTTCGAATTTACTTTGACCTGCGATATCCCAAAAGATTAAATTCACGTTATTATCTTCAACTTTTATCAGTTTCTCAGAGATGCTTACACCAAGGGTTGGGACATATGTTCGGATAAAAGCATTATCCGTAATCTTTAGTATTGTGCTAGTTTTGCCTACAGATGGATCCCCACAAACGATAACTTTAAAATTGAATCCGGGGTACTTTTCCTTTCTCTCATCTTCGGGAAAGGCTTCTCCTTCTAGATATGATTTTTCTTTATTCTGTAAATCATCTAAAATTTCTGTAAGTTTTTTTCGAAGATTATTTATTTCAGCAAAAATCTCAACACTCTCTACTTTCTGATTTTCTAATTCAATAATTCTTTGAGCACTTTCAGAAAATGGGATTTCAAGATAATCCAGATACTTATAAAAAATAAGATCATCAGCTTCATCAAACAATATTGTAATCGATGATAAGGCTACACCTCCCCGTCGAGAATTATCTGCTCTTTCAATGTATTTTATTAACCCTTTTTGACTAAATGATGGAAATGGCATGATTACTAAGGTGGTAGGGATAATTCCTTGATCTGTGGTTAGCATTGTAATCGTTTTAATACTAACACCCATACGAATATCTTCGGGTAAATCTAATGGAAACCATAAGAGTGGACTCGGTCCAAGTTTTTCATCCATTGAGGTATAGACAATGGCTTTGATAATCTCTTTTAACATAATGAAGTAATATCTTATATATCAAAATAGATAGTATTTCTTTATTTGTATAGTTTTACCTATCATTTTATATGGTATCATGGTTAGAGCTTAGAGAAATGATTAACCTATAAAATAGAATTGAAAAATAATCGTACTATTAATTCTTGAGAACAATCTTTCTGATTATTATCATTCAAATGGTGGGTTTCCAAATCAGATCTATCAGCTGAAAATAAAAAATGTATTGAGAAGAAGTATGGTTTCAATCCAGAGTTAAAATTACTCGCTTTCTTTTGAGAATATCATTTCTACTCCATTCTTATCAATCTTTATCTGGAAAAATTGAGCGTTTTTTAATTTATTTATTATATCTAATGGGTATGATGGAAATTTTGAAGCAAACACTTCTTTGTTTATAATTAGTTCGTTTAACTTCTCTTGCCAATATTTTCTAATTGATCTTATTTTATTTGGATTGACTAACGCAAATACAGAACCTCCACCACCCGCACCAGTTAATTTCGCAGCATAGGTATCAGGATGCTCTTCTATTAAATCTATTAAAATGTTATTGGCGAATCCAATTCCATATTTAAACCCAACCTCTTTCATTACATGGTTCATAATTCTTGTGTTTTCTTTAAGTAATATTCCTAGACCAATCCAATCACGTCGCATTATTGCAAACCTAGATCTCCAAGCAACATCTGCTAATTTTTTATAACTACTCAGAAGAATAGGATTATTCTCCAAATACATTTCCCGCAATTTTCCATGTACATCCCCACTTTCATGATGCACTCCAGAATAACATATAATTATAGGAATATCATTTAATTCATATACCTCATCAATTCTATCATAGACAGCTAATGGTTCTTCTGAAAGGGGTCTATGATAGAGTTTTCCCGAGTAGGAACAAAAACTCAATCCTCCTCTGCTTATTACATATCTATCTGCATATCCCGCGGTAATTTTTAAATCCTCATCTTCAATTTTCGTTGCCATTTCTGCTATAATGTCTTTATTGATGGGGAATTCATGATCTTTTAACACGTCAAATTTATTATATATATCAAAGAATTGAGCCAATCCATAAAGTACTGCAATTATTAATGCTGCGCTCCCGCCTAAACCACTTTTTTCTGGTATTGTTGTAAGTAAACCAATTTCGATATTTGCGTTTAGGAATAAACTCTCAAAATAAGAATTCATTTTACAAAATCGAGATATACTAGCATAAATTAGTTTATTCGGTCCATTAAGTTTAGTTTTGACCTCGCTTTTATTTTTTGAAAGAATTTCTTCACTCTTTATGATGAAAGAATATTGTTCCATTAATTTTTTTAAAGTATATACTTTTAATCGGCTCTCTCCTTCAATTTCTTTAATGTATAAAAACACAGAGAGAGGATTCTTTATACCGTTTATAGCAACAGAAGGCATCCAAAAATCACCCTCCACTGCATCTAAAGGATTTATAATGTTAATTCGAGAAGGTGCTTGAATTATTATATCTGGGTGTAAACTCAATAGAAAATTCTTTATATCTTCAAGCAATAAAATTACCAAAATTCGAGTATAATTTAATTAATTATAACATCAATGTGGTTTTAAGTTTTGTTTTAAGAGCTAATTGATAAATCAAAATAGTTTTAATTTCTTAGCAATAGATTTCATGTTGAAATAGAAGTTCGTGAAACCATAGTTTCACGAAAGATTAACAAATATTTATTTTCTTGATTCATAAAGGAAATTGGCGATCTTAGAGAAGGCTTCATCGACATTTTCTCCAGAATTCGCAGAAGTTTCAATATACTCTAAATTTAATTTTACAGCTAATTCTTGAGCTTTCGCGGTATTTATTTTTAAATCTTTTTCCAAATCTTTTTTATTTCCAATTAAAAAACCAGGAATACCATCTTCGCTTGATCCTATTTGATTTTTTATGTCAGAAAACCAATCAGGGATACTATTAAAAGAATCAGGATTGGTTAAGTCAAATATTAGAAATAGTGCATCAAGCCCTTGATAGAATTCCTGTCTCATAAGTTTGAATCTTTCTTGACCTCCAATATCCCATAAAACAAGTTGAATGATGGTAGAATCATCAGCTTTAAATATTTTATTTGAAACATGAACACCCATAGTAGAAACGTATGCTCTTCTAAATGCATTATCCGTATATCTTAAAATAAGGCTAGTTTTCCCAACTGTTGGATCTCCCACTAAAATAATTTTAAATTGATAATCTATTAAACTTCTATCCTTAATTTGCAGCGTTTCAACTTTAGATCTCGAGAGTTCCTGGATTTTCAATTCTTCTAGAAGTTCTGATAAAGCACTTTCAAGCTTTATTAACTCATTAATATATTCTGCTTCAGGGGCATTTGATTGCTCCAAATAGGCTATATTTTGAGCTATATCATTAAAGGGTATTGAAATTTCCTTTATATATTTATAAAAAATTACATCGTCCATTTCTTCGAAAAAAATCGCAATATTAGATTGACCAATACCCCCCCGTTTCTCAGGATCGTCCCACTTAATGTATTTAACTAATCCCTTTAAATTAAACGATGGAAATGGTAAAATTACCAAAGATTCCGGAATAAATCCTTTTTCACCTGTAAGAACTGCAAAGGTTTTCACACTAATAAGCAATAATTGTATTTGAGAGAAATCCTCGGGAATATATGCTTTTGGATTAGGTCCCAATTCTTCATCTAATTCACTGTATATTACACCTTTAATTATTTGTCTTTCCATGGTTACCAAAGGATTTTGCGAATAATTACTAGTAAATAATTCACTTTTAACTATTAATTTTATTTTAGAATATAAATATTATTCGCTGATGAAATAAAAGAAATTAGGATTTTATTTTATAAACCAAAATACATCAGTAAAAAGGAAGAAACATAACCCATCCTTACAAAAATTACAAGGATTCCCGGAGCAGTTAAACCTTCTAATAACCCAAAAATACAGAAGAAAATTGAACCCAAAGATAATAAAAAGAAATTTCTCCGAATTACACCTGTTGATTGAAATGCTTTATATAGAAATCCTAATCCTAAAAATACCAAAACCGGTAATAATAATCCTCCCATTAAAATTCCTGCTAAAGTAAGTAAATTTACATTATAATCAATTAAGTTTACACTTGGAGGATTAGGAATTGAGGGGATAAAATTAAAGGAATTTCTAGGATCTAGGAATATAACGATTTCAAAGAAGATTGAAATAATTAAGAATATGATGACAATCGGTTTTTTAATTTTTGGGGCAATAAGTTCGGCGCCAATATACATAGCAGAGATTATTACAGGAGCGAACCAAATATAAGAAAGCAATGCAACAATTCCATTATTAACTATATTTTGTTGTATTATGAGAACAGAAAGAAAATCTAAAAATACTCCTGAAAACATGAGTCCTGCAAATAAATTCGCTAAACCTAAATAAGTCAGAAGTTTTGCATTCCTTTTCCTTGATTGATAAAAAAAGAAAAAACCGATAGCAAAACCAAAAATTACTACACCCGTTGCAGTGATGCCATCAATCCAACCATTTAGATCTAATGCCGTTAGTAGGAATCACCAAATTAAGCCAAAAAAGTTACTAATTTCTTATCTAAATATATAACATTTCACTTTTATAAATGATGGGTTTAAATTTAATGGGAAAGGAGGGAATTGAACCCCCGACCTCTTGGATCCGAACCAAGAATCATACCAAGCTAGACTACCTTCCCATCAAGATTGAAAACCATGAAATTATTCTGTAAATGGAAGATTAGTGAATAAAATTAGGCAATTCGAATGAAAATGTGTAATACTGTCTAAAAGGGTTTAATCTTTAATTTTCTCTAAGATAGAGATAATTCGGTAAATTGTAGTACGGCTGTGGAACGGTATGTTGGGATCTAAAGATAAGTCATCAACCATATACATTACATTACTGGCTACCACACCGGCGGTTTCATCCTCTTTATGTAGTTCATCAATACCCTTCTGAGCAACTCTTTTTATATTTCGTGGAACACTACGGTCACCTAACAACCCCGTTAAAAGGTTCTCGACTTCTTCAAAAGCAGTTTTGACTACTTCACTAAATCCTTTAGCCATGATTGAAATCACCAAAAACAGTCTATTTATTTCGTGAGAAATTTAAATTTTGAAATATTTATTAAAATTTAATTTTTTTGTTTTCTAACTTATTTTTTAGTAAATCCCAAATTTGCGAATTTCACGTTTCAATGACGGTATTTTTTCATTGAATTGCTTAATTTGGTTATTATATTTCTCGAAAAATTCTTTGAATTTATCTATTTTACTCTGATCGATTTCTTCCACAAATCTATAAGAAATATTCTGAATATCATCAAATAATGTGTTAAACTGCTCGGTTGAATCCATGAGTTTAGTATTTATATCTTTACCTTCTTTTCTCACCATATTTCGTAGCTTACCTCTTGGAACCCTAATCTTCTCAATAAGATTATCACAATCATGCAAAAATTGGTAAGATTTGATTTTGTTTTCTTCACTCAATTTTGCTTCGATTATTTCTGTTCTCCATGTATTGATACGCCCTCGAGCAAATGTATCAAAGTTAAGAGATAACGAATCTATACCCTCTCTCACAAGAAATCTAAGAAAATCTGGGTCATCGCTAGGCGCTTGTCCGCAAATACCAACCTTTCTACCATTTTCATGAGCCGTTTTAATGAGGTGAGTTAATGATCGTCTTATAGCTTCACTGTTTGTGGTATATTTATATTCATTTGCGATGGGTATTAGTTTTGATCCATCTCGATCAACTCCATAGGTTAATTGAGTAAGGTCATTAGACCCAATAGAAAATCCATCAAAATATTTGCAGAAGATATCTGCACAAATAATATTTGAGGGGATTTCTGCCATAACATAGACTTTTAAATCATCTTCTCCCCGTATTAAACCTTCAGTTTCCATAATCTCTATAATCTTTTTACCCTCTTCTGGAGACCTGCAGAATGGTACCATAGGAATTATATTTTTAAGGCCCCACTCACGAGCCTTTTTAATAGCTCTTAACTCTAAAATAAAAGCATGTTGAAAATCATCAGATACATATCTTGAAGCACCTCGGAAACCCATCATTGGATTATTTTCTTCCCCCTCATAGATCCAACCACCAATCAGATTTGCATATTCATTAGTTTTAAAATCTGAAAGTCTAACTACACATTCAGCTTTACTTCCGTCTGGTAGAGTTTTCCATACACCCGCCGCAATAGTAGCAATTCCTTCAGCTAGCTTGTCTACATAAAATTCTTCTTTATCTTCATATCCAACAGTGTGTGCTCGTATTTTATCTAAAGTCTCCTTTAATTGAAAGATTTCTTGATTAAAAGGATCCTTATGATATAAATCACTTCTCTTGATATTTTCAATTTTTTTCCTTTGATCCAATAATATATCATATCGCATTACTAATGCTTCAAAATCAATTAGAGCATTTGGGTGGATTTGTGCTTCATCGTTTATTATAAATTCTAACCTCGCTAATCCCGTTCCATCAGGATATTTTCCAGAAGAAAGAGCTCCTTTTGGAATTCCTAAATTTACTAATACCTTAGTTTTGGTTTGAGGCAATTTTGCAAATTCAATTGTATCAAAGTCATATTCTACGTCTTTTAACCAAATTCGCGGTTCTCCTTCACTGCAATCAATTGTTACATAGTCAATTCCATCGCGTTGTCTTTCCTTCATTATTTGTACGATATCATCAGCTCCAACAATTGAAGAAATATTCAGTTCCCGTGACACGATAGCCGCATGACAGGTAGGACCTCCACGTTCAGTAATAACACCCCCTAAATTCTGCATATAGGATGTCCAATCGGGATTTGTTTCTTCTGTAATGAGAATGTCTCCTTCTCGTAGTAGGTATGCATCATTAATAGACTCAATAACCTTTACTTTTCCATAACCAATTCTTCGACCAATAGCGATACCTGAATTTTCTACCAGTAACCCATTTTGAATTAATTCTGCTGGATCTTCAAGAAGGTAAAATATTTCTTCTACATCCCCTTTAATACTATGAACTGTTTCGGGACGTGCTTGAACAATGTATACTTTGCCATTATTTCCAACAGCCCATTCAATATCCATTCTTCTGCCGTAGTGCGTTCTTATTTTTTGGGCGTATTCTGCTAAGTCTAAAACTTCATTTTCCGTTAAGCAATATTCTTTTTGTTTATTTTCCGGAACTGGAATGATTATTGTACCTATATTTTCAGTTCCTCCTGAAAATACCATCATTTTCTCTTTATTTACTAACTCACGACGAATTATTCGGAGTCCTTTAGGATCATGTTTGAACACAATGAACTCATCTCCTTTTTCAACGCCTTGTACAATTAATTCTCCAAGCCCCCATGTACCTCTAATTGAAATCACATTTGGATTGCCTGAATCTGGGTCTTCAGTGAACATTACCCCTGAAGCTTTAACACCAGCTAAACCACCTGCCATTTCCTGAACTCCAACTGAAAGTTTCACGGAAAAATGGTCAAATCCTGCTCGTTCACGGTACATTGTTGCTCTTGTCGTAAAGATAGATGCCATATCCTTTAAGATATATTCCAAGATCTCTTTTTCGCCAGAAATATTTAAATGTGTGTCTTGTTGACCTGCAAATGATGCATCGGGTAGATCTTCTGCAGTAGCAGAACTTCTCACCGCGAATGTTGATTTTTCACCTATTTTGTTATTTAATTTGGAATAAGCTTCTAGGATTTCATCAGCTAACGAATCAGGAATTTTTGATTGTTCTATAACATATCGAATATTCGCGCAAATTTTATCTACTTTTTCCACAGCTTTTATATCTTCTGATTTAAGTTCATTAGAAATCTTCCTAATGTCTCTATCAATCAATTCTCGAAGTGATACTTCCTTTTCTTTAATAGTAAAGAAGTTGGTATCTAACACATAATCAAAAGCTATTGAAGTCACTGCAAACCCAAGAGGAACAGCAATCCCAAAACTTAATAACTCACCAAGAGAGGCATTTTTCCCTCCTACAAGGGGTACATCACCAACTCTTAAATCCTCAAAGAATTTAATATATCTATAATCACTCATCTTAAAGAGAAATCCTTTAACTAGTATAGTATTGCGAATTTTACTATCTAATTTTAATTCTTCTTCTGATTATAAATTTAACTTTAATAAAAAAAGTAACGTCAGAAATTAATTATTTCAACTCTTTGTCAAAAACTTCGAAGTCTGAATTTGTGTACAAACAAAAGATAACTTCATTAATCTGAGTGTTACTATTTAAATATTCTTTTACTGTAGTAATCATGATTTTTGAACATCTTTCGATTGGATACCCAAAGATCCCTGTAGATATTGCAGGAAAAGCGATACTCTTTAATTTATGCTCATCTAATATCTTTAGGCTATTTAAGGTGGCATTTCTTAATTTATCATCTTCATTTCCTTCTCCCATTCTTGGACCAACCGCATGAATTACGTGTTTAGCTTTTAAATTTCCCCCAGTTGTAATAACAGCTCCACCTACGATTGTTCCACCGATTTTATGACATTCTTCTTGGATTGTAGGTCCACCTTTTTTCTTAATCGCACCTGCAACACCCCCACCAAGTATAAGCTGAGAGTTTGCCGCATTTACTATAACATCTGTACTTAACTCTGTTATATCTCCTTGAACAAGCCTTATTTTTGAGTTTTTTACATTTATCTCTTTCATAATATTCTCAATATTTAATTTTTCTCAAATATTATTTTAAATTACGAGATTGTTAAGTATTTACAGATATAATAAAGAAAAAAATTTAGTGTTCATGTTCATGTTCATCTTCATCTTCATGCTCATGATCAGATTCTGGTTCTGGTTCTTGTTTTTTAAGAATATCATCAATTTTGCCCCGATCCTCATCTGACATATTACTCATAGCGTCCATTTGTTGTTTCATAAGCATTCGCATGAAATTATTAGAGACAACTTGATTCAAAACTGGAAGAGCTATTCTCATCCTAGTTAATTCATAATGCATAGTTCTTGCTGTTTCTCTCATCTTAACTAACTCTTCTTTGGTCATTCCGGATTCTCCAATACCTGGACAATCAGCATCTACTACGATGAAATTTTTCCCATCGAATTCTAAAGGGTATGTTCTACAGCTCAGTGGACGATTATCATAAATAAGGCACTTTTTGTCATCTTTATTATACAAAGGACACTTAACGTTAAGTAGATCTTCAATTGGTACCGAACCAAACGGGTCTTTTGTAGTTTCTTCTTCTCCCTCTTTAGGTGGTGGGGGTAATGGTTTTAATACCAAGTCAATTCCACCATCTGGTTTTTGATAAATGTCTAAATAAGGCATGAAATTAGCAACAACACCATTTTTTGCCCATAATTCTAAATCCCAAAATGTTATGGGAATAGGTCCACGAGCAATGCAACATTCATCACATCGAGTACATTTAAAAGTGAATTTTGTTTTGGCTTTTTCTTCTTCATTTCCAGTTTTTTTTACTTCAGGTTCCTCTACTTTTTCTGATTTTTGATTTTCTTGGTCGTTTTCAGACATTTTAATTCTTCCTTAATCAGGTTTTTTTTTTTTAAAAAAATAACATTTATTCAAAATGTACAATACTTCATAGAAAAAAAATCTTATTTTTAATTTAAATAAATTATGATTAATAGTGAGATGGTCTTAGATTTTTTTAAATAAATTCTCCTCTTTCAATAAACGTCCAAGATGAACTAAAACAGGTTCAATTACATCTTCTTTTCGTATTCCTGTGAGAACGATTTTACCTGTGCTAAAAATTAAAGATACGAATTTGGTTGAGGTTGATGATCTATAAACCAACCCAGGAAACACCTCAGGCTCATACACGGCATTCATTAATCTAATTGCTGCGGCATCTAAGTTTATTGCCCTAAACAAATTAGCGGTTACTACGATATTAACAACTTCCCATTGAATTTTTTCTTCCAATATCCCAATCGTTCCGATTTTACCTAATTTTAAAATTAACCTTTTTAATACTAATTCGATGTTAGTAGATGTTTTTAAACCAGTTAAAATTAGTTTTCCGTTTCTAAATATTATAATAACACATTTTGGGTGGCTAAACCTTATAAAAAGCCCTGGAAAGCGATTTGGATCATATTGAGAATTCTCTAACTTATTAGCTAGAAACTTTAAATCCAAATCCTCTTCAATTGCTAAATGTGATTTGACGACGAAATTTTGTAGGCTATATGTTAAACTGTTTTTATCTTTTTCTGGTTTTACTTCAAGAACCATTCTTGGACTCCGGGAAATCGGTTTAATCTGAAGAACCTATTAAGATATTAATTTATCATCTTATTTAATTATACTTTTTTAATTAAAATCTGCTTTAGAAGCCATTTTAGCAACTTTTAAACCCTTAAACTAAAAATAATAAGAGGAAAAGTTAAATAAGAGCAACATTTGACCTTCTAATAAAGATTTTTTATTATGATTGATTTGTTTTTTTATATTAAAATTAAATGGTAGCAAAATATGAAACAAATAACACTGAAGAAACTACTAATTTGGGCTCTATTGACAATAAACTTATTATTTACATTTATCATTGGTATTACTATTCCACAATTAGAGACTCAGAACGGTTACATTTTCGGGTATGTCATGATTCCTTTATTAATTATTCTTAATTACATCATAATTGATAGATTTCAGTTTTATATTAACCAACTAAACGATAGAAAGGAAACAACCAATGTTAAAGAATAAATCATTTCTTAAGATTAAAAAACCAGTTATAGAGTTTAATGAAAGCAAATATATTTTTTCGATAAGATCTCTGATTCTATTAGCTGTTGGTGCACCTATTTCTGCTTATTTGGTTTATCTGTTTTTCGATTTGGAAATCAATATGTGGTTGCATGAAATTGTAGTAAAGCAGACAGTTTATTTTTTGAATTTGTTCTTCAATATGGGCGTGACTGCTGATTATAACCCCGTGGGAAAAAATCATTGGAGCTTTAATTTTAATAATCCCGGATTAGGAAATATATCATTTGAGACTTTCTGTACTGGGGTTCAAGCGGTCGTTATCTTCATAGGCGTAATCGTTTTCACCCCACATAGCCAAGATCCTGATACAAAAAGAGATATAATTTGGAGAAAAACTAAATCTCTTATTATTTCCTCTGTTATTTTTTATGTTGTCAATATTATTCGAATGCTTATTCAGTTGCAATTATATTATATTGGATATGCTTGGGAAGATATCCATTTCTCGATAAGTGCGGCAAGCTCATTTATTGCTGCGATAATAGTTCTTCTAATGCATAGATGGATACCAGAGTTTATAATTTCTATAATATATATAGGAACACTAGTAAGTGAACCTATTAAACAAAAACGAAAAGAAACTATAAAAGACAGAGTGAGTAAATCAAACAAAGTTGAATTAAAATTGATGAGAAAAATTCTTAGCATGGATAAAAAAACATTCTCTGAAGACATCTCAAAATGGTCAAAAGACTTTGGATATGCAATAGATGGAGCTTATTTAAAGATACCTGCTGAAGAAACCTCAAATTTTATTGAACTACTTATGCAAGATAAATCCTTTCAAAAAAAGAATCTTGACAAAAATTAGAAAAATAATATTATCTTTTTATTAATCAATTATATTATGAAAAAGAACTTTTCATGAATTATGTTGAGTTTTGAAACTGAGCAAAAAGTAGTACAGATAGGGAAAACTCGAATTGGAGGCAATCCTGGTCAAAATCCTATTGCAATGATCGGTACTGTCTTTTACACCAGTCATGCTGGACTACTTAATGAAAAAACGGGAGATATAGATAAACCGCTTGTTGAAGCAGAACTAAATGAATTTACGGAAATTATAGAAGATACAAAAATGCAGGGAATAGTAGATGTTGTCGGTGCGTATTCCGATGCACTTATAAAGGAATGTGAATTTGTTGCCGATAATGTTGACTATCCTTTTTTAGTTGATGGCTTAAACGATTCTTCCCGTATACCCGCAATGGAAGGGTTAAAAGAAATAGGTTTACTTGATAGAGCAATTTTAAATAGCATAGATCCTACTACAACCGATGAAAATCTCGAAAAATTAAAAAATATCGGTGTTAAAAATGCTGTTTTATTAACGTTTGGGAGTAGATCTATTTTTCCTAAACAAAAATTAAAATTACTAGAAGAGACATTAATTCCAAAAGCCGTTAAAGCAAATATTGAAAATATTCTAGTTGATTCGGCGGTTTTAGATTTACCTTCAATTGGAATAAACTTTGAGACTTCTAATTTAGTTAAAAACAAATTTGGATTACCTACTGGGTTTGCTCCATCTAATGCGATTTATGGATGGGATTATATTAAAAAATATGGAGAAAATGCACGATGTGGGGGTATTGCATCCATTATGGTATATTGTGCGAGCGCTCCAAGCGATTTTATCCTATTTGGGCCGATTAAATTTGCAAAATGTGTTGTACCCTCAGTCGCTTTAATTTCTGGGATTAATTCTTATTACCGAAAAAGAATTTTAAGAAAGGAAATATCAGAAAATAATCCTTCAAAAGTAATATTTTAATGAGTGAAATAGATATTTAAGCTATATACCTTAATAATAACTCCTTAGTTTGTTCTAAAAAGTTAGGCAGTTTAGCATTAATTTTCTCTTTTCGTTTCTCATTTTCAATCAGAAATAGAATGAACATATCACTATCCGCAACTCTAATTTTCTTGAAAAAGATTACAGATTCAGAAACCTTAAAAATCGCTTCTTCTTCCTGTAAAGCTTTAAATCTTGAGAATATTTTATATAAAATGGCAAATTGTGGAGCAGTAACCTCAAATACATTAATCAATTCCTCAGATTTAGGTATTTTAGTTAACTTTCTTGCTTTTGCAGAATAAAAATCTGCTAATACTAATCCATCCTGGCTTAGCAATAATGTTAAATACGTTTTTGTTTTTAATGAAAAATTCTTAAGATTATGGGTTATTAGATTTCTGTTAGGGCTTAATTTTGAAATGCCAGAAGAAAATGCCCTAAGGATGGTAAAAATTTGAAAAATACTTGTAACAAATAATTCTGGAGGTTCTTCATCGGTGATTTCTGCTAATTTTTTTTTAATGATTTCAATATTATTTTTAATTTCACCCGTGTTTATTATATCAGAATCTCCTTTTGATAATATATAGACAATAGGGGTATTTTGATTAAACTCTCTTAAAACTTTTTTAATACTCTGGAGATATTCTATACTCTCTTCAAATCTATTTTCATTTCTTACATCAATGAAATAAAATATTAGATCTGCCTCATATAAATAGATCTCGGCTTTATCAATATATTTCCTTCTAAATTTTAACTGTCCCCCTAAATCCCATAAGAAAATAGTAGCCCCCAACGCTTCAATTGATTTAATACTTGCACCTGTAGTTGGTTTTAACCCGATTAATTTGCTATATTTTCGATCAACACTTAATAAGAAGCTTGTTTTACCAGAATCATCTAATCCCGCAAAAATTAGCTTCAATTTTCTATGAGAGGTTATTGGAGTAGAAGGATTTCTTTCAATTTCATTTAACTTCTGAAATAATTCTATAAAAAATACTTCTATAGTCTCTTGTGGGGGATAATTCTCTTTTATTTTCAAATCGAATTCAGAAAAAAATTGAGAAACGATCGGTTTAATTCGGTTTATATTGTTGTATAAAAAACTTCTACTATACTCATCAACTAATATTGAAAACGCAGTTGCAACAGGTTGGTCAAAAGAACTATTTCCAATATAATGAAAATAAGTAAGAGAGGTTGCCTTAAAATCGGGATAAGGTAAAATAGCAAAGTATCTTAGATCTTGAAAATCTTCATTTTGTGAAAATTCTCTATCACTTATAAATAAGCTTAGATTTTTTATAGAGATTTGAGTAACATCTCTTAGAGATAAAACTAGAGATTTTAGATTTTCTTTCTTAATTTCCTTTATTTCTTTTTCACTAAAATAATTTGGCCATGTATAAACGGGTTGTGGTCCTAGTTCTCCGTAAGCACTAAAGATAAATCCCTTAATTAGCGAAGATTCAAAAAGGTTCTCCATTGTATAAATTAATCTTTTGTTTATTTTAAATTTTAAATTTCCTTAGATAAATTAAGCAAAATTAATTATTAATAACTTTATATTAATTTCATAGATGATACTTAAAAAGATAGCTGAAAGCATTAGAACCAATCAAAATATTATAGAAAAGAAAGAAATTAATCCTATAATTCAGTATATTGATAAAAATTCTTTTAAAAGTGCTAAAATATTTACTGATATTGGTGAAGATGCGGCTACGATAAAAAATAATGATAAATATATTCTTGTAACCACCGATAGAATAAAAACTTCTTATATAGAGAATTTCGCTCGTGGTGCGGGATATAGCTCTATTTTAGTCAGTATTGATGATATATATGCGTGTGGTGGTACCCCTCTTGCCGCGAGTATAATAATTTCTGTAAAAGATTCTGGCTCTTATGAAGAAATTCTTAAGGGGATATGTGAAGCTTCAAATAAATTTCAGGTTCCTATTATAAGAGGTCATACCAATATTCACGGGCAGTGTTATGAATTGAGTTCCACAATGATTGGTGAAATTGATAAGAAAGATTATATATCATCTGGAAACGCTCAAGAAAATGATTCTATTGTATTGGTTGTTGATTTTGATGGTAAAATAGGCAAAGCAAGTAAATTTTATTTCGACACTGTAACGTTTAAAAGTTCAGAAGTAGTTTTAAAGAAAAGAGAAGCTATGAAAGTAGTTGCAAAAAGTCACTTAGCTAATGCTTCTAAAGATATATCTAATGGGGGAATATTTGGGACTATATTGCAAATGATAAATTATTCAAACGTTGGGGCTGATGTAAACATCAATAAAATTAAAATTCCCCCTGTTTTAAGAGAAAATAATTATGACTTAGAGACCTATATTAAAATGTATCTAACGACTTCTTATATTCTGACTGCTCCTAAAAATAAATGTAAGCAAATGATAGAAATATTTAAAGAATATGAATTAGATGCAAGAATTATTGGAACAATTATTAATGAAAAAGATCTTCTGAAAATAAACGATGGGAAAGATTCAATAGAAGTAATCAAATTTTAAAATCATTTTTTGAAATTTTCTATGAATATAGATCTCATTAAATGATTTTCGGTTAAAATTATGATTTTTTTGCTTTTTTACTAAATTTATATTTTACTGACTTTGAAGGCTCATAGACTTAAAAGGATTTAAATCTGAATGAATTAATTATTAAACTAGCTTTGAATTAAGAGCTCTTGTTTTTAACCAAGCGAAGAATGGCATTTTGTACAGACAGAATGAGTTCCATCATTTAAACTCCCACATATTGGACATATAATTCTTTTCTTTTTCTTATACTGATTTTCAATTTGTTGTTCAGAAGTGATCTTTCGGAATTTTTCATCTGCTTCCTTGATTGATTGTTCCCGTGCTTTTCTTTCTTTTTCGACTTTTTCTTTTGCTTTTTTTTCTGCTAGTTCTTTTTCTATTCTTGCTTTTTCAGCTCTTTCTTTTGCCTTTTTTTCTGCGAGTTCTTTTTCTATTTTTTCTTTTTCAGCTTTTTCTTTTGCCTTTTTTTCTGCGAGTTCTTTTTCTATTCTTGCTTTTTCAGCTCTTTCTTTTGCCTTTTTTTCTGCTAGTTCTTTTTCTATTCTTGCTTTTTCAGCTCTTTCTTTGGCTTCTCTCTCTGCACGTTCTTCTTCTAACTTTTTCTTTTCTAATTTCTCTTCTCGTTCGATTTCTTTCCTTTCTTTTCTCTCTTCAAGTTTGAATTTTGCTTTTTCTTTACTCTCTTCGACTTTGTCTTTGAATTTTGATGTGAATTTACTTAATTTTTCTTTGCTGCCTCCTAATCTTGTTTTAATTTTTGATTTAGGAGCATCACTTTTATTATCGTCAAGTATGAGTGATTCCTCTGACTTTTCATCATTTTTTTTATGGTTTTCTGAGTCATTCATTAAAAAGGTTCACGCTCATTTACTTCAAAATACTTAATAATTCAATCTTCTGGATTATTTATATTATTGATATAATTGTTTTATAATTTATTAATTGATTTAAATCATTATAGTTTTTAATTTTAAGGAAGAAGTTAGAGAATTTTTCCCGTAATAGGATCAAGTAAGACTAATAAATAAATTGAGAGAAAAACAGTTGAAATTAGTAAGTTGATTGCTAAGAATAATTAAGCTATAATGAGTAGTGGGTTTTTTAGTGATATGGATATCTCTTAACCATAAACAATTCTGGATTTTATCTGCAAGGAAATCAATGATATATTTCAAGAATTTAAGATAAATGCAAATGTTATAGGTAAAATTATTAATGATCGAAATCTTTTGAGAATAAAGAATGGTACCGAATCCCTTGATGTAATCAGGTGTTAAAGGAGTCGAGAAGTATTATGATTAATTTAGAAGTTAAATTACCAGACACTCCCGGGAGTTTAGTTGAATTAATTAAACCGATATCTAACAATGGGGGAAATATATACGGAATACTTCATTTCCATGACAAAAAGATAAATGATCTGATACCTGTTAATATAACATTTGAATTAAGGGAGGATATAAAAGAAGTTAGTTTAGAAAAAATTAGAAAAGAGTTAAGAGAAAACAATATTCAAATAGAACATATAACTTATGGAATTGAAAGAAAAGAAATCACTGTTCTCTTAACAGGTCATGTTTTCGATACAGATGTGTTGGATACAATAAAAAGATTAGCTTCAAAAGAAATAAATATTTCAGAATTACAAGCTAAATTTACTGAATTAAAGGAAGTTAGTAATGTGAAATTAAAAATTGAATTCCCCGAAAATATGACTAAAAGGGAGTTAATTGATGAATTAAGAAATATTTGTAAGGAAAAGGGATTATTTTTGATCACAAGTTAGAATTTTTAAATTGTCTATTATGAAATGAGATAATGCTAAATATCCGACTAAATTATTAATGAACTCAAAAATCAAAAATATTGACTTTATTAAATGCAATGAAAGTTAAAATATGTTTAATTGGAAAAGGTATAGTAGGAACTAGCTTTCTTCAGCTGATTAAAGACAAAAGGGATGCATTTAAACAAAAATTCAATTTAGAAATTATTGTGAATTCAATATTCGAACATGATGGAGCTTTAATTAGTGAAAATGGATTAAATCTAGAAGAAGTATTGGGTGCTGATAAAGATTTTAGAAATTTACCTTACTGGCAAAAGAATGTAAGGGCAATAGATTTAATACCTACATTGGATGCAACTATTTGCATTGAAACAACACCTACGAATTCAGAAACGGGGGAACCAGGTTTATCCCATATAATTGAAGCCCTTAATAATCAGATGGATGTAATATCTTCAAATAAGGCTCCCTTTTATTTAGAGTATGAAAAAATTAAAAATTTAGCAAAAACGAATAATTGCTTAGTGAAATATGAAGCAACTGTTACCAGTTGCGTTCCCTCATTAGGGATAAAAGAACATCTTATTGGAAATGAAATTTTACGTATTAGAGCAATATTAAACGGTACGAGTAATTTTATCTTAAGTAGAATGACCGCAGAGGGAGTTGATTTTTCTTTAGCTTTAAAAGAAGCTCAAGAATTAGGTTATGCTGAATCAGATCCTACTTTGGATATAGAGGGTTTTGATGCGGCTGGAAAAATAGCAATATTAGCTAACGATTTATTGGGGTGGTCAAAAAGCATACACGATGTTAGAGTAGAGGGTATTACCAAAATAACCCCCCACGCAATAGATCTTGCAAAATCAGATGGGTTTATTATAAAACATTTAGCTATAGCAGAAAATAATGAACTAGTTGTTGAACCCCGATTAATAGAAAGACATTCCTCTCTAAATATTAATAGTACTTTGAATGTTGTTGAATTAGAAACCAGATATGCGGGATCTATAATTTTAATAGGAAGAGGTGCTGGTGGTCTCGAAGCCGCGTCAGCTATCATAAATGATTTATTAGTAATAGTAAAACACAGAAAATTTTCTGGATAATATTTTAGTATTCGAGATTCTTATCATAAATCAATTAATTTCTGTTCAATAGATCTTATTTTATAATTGGGGAAAAAAATTATGGAGTTTAATATTAAAGATAAATTTAAAGCAACTGTTTCTGTAATAGGAGCAAGTGAAATTGATAAAGATATTGAAGAAAAAACCATAGAAATTGGACGCTTGTTGGCGAAACATAATTATATTGTAGCATGTGGGGGTTTAACTGGAGTAATGGAAGCCGTTTGTAAAGGTGCTAAAGAGGAAGGTGGGTTAACCATTGGAATTGTTCCACAATCAGTAAAAAGTATGGCAAACAGATATATAGATATCGTAATTCCATGTCCCTTTTCACAGGCAAGAAATATAGTTGTTGTTCTCACAGGAGATATATGTTTGGCCATTAGCGGTAAAGCAGGAACCTTATCTGAAATTAGTTTCGCCTGGATATATAATAAACCTATTGTTGCATTGACAAGCGTTAAAGGATGGTCATCTAAAATTGCCAATCAACAAATAGATGATCGGAGAACTGATATGATATATGGAGTAAGCACTCCAGAAGAAGTAATCAATAAAATTGACGAATTATCAGAATCTCTATAGTGTATCTTTTTGTTTACTAGAAATTATCATAATATCAAATTACCTATTATCCTTATTTCTTAAATCGCAGAAAAAATATCTTGTTTTCAACTTTTTCTTCTGTAATCTTAAATCCAACATTTTTTGCGACTTCTTTGTAATATTCTGCATCTTTTCTTCTAACCCAATATGCTCCATAGCCTGCTTCTAT
Source organism: Promethearchaeota archaeon (assembly GCA_019894875.1). The sequence goes on from JAGXNR010000010.1 coordinate 49,926, forward strand.
TATCTTTTCGGGTATTTTAACATTAAGAGTAACTCCATAGATATCTTTTGCTTCACTCGTCCTGCTTGGTATATTTACATCCCAGAGTAAAAACTCACCATTTATTTTTAGCACTCTACGAATTTCTTGAAAAATTATATTGTGATCACTCGAAGGAATATACATCATCGAATAAAAGGCGGTAACAGTATTAAATGTATTATCTAGGAATTTCAAGTCTTTTGCATCCATAACTATTTTTAGATCCCCACTATCTGGTGCTTCTTCTAACTCGTTCTTTTTTTTATCAATTGCAATCACCATTTCTTTCTTTATTTGGCCTATAACTCCTTCTCCCCCTCCTCCTATGTCTAGAATTCTCCCTTGTATTTTTACATTTGAAATGTCTACTGTAAAGGGTCCAACCATATATGCTCTTTCTTCAGCTAAGATTTTCATGAATTTGTTTATTGATTCTTGAGTTACTTGCCATTTATCATTAATTTTTTGTCCTGCTAATTTAGCTGATTTTATATAATTTTCAATTTCTTCATGAGTGAACTTTCTATCAAACATTTCAAATATATCTTCAATCTCGTAGGTTTTTACTTTTTCTTCATCATCCATTCAAATATTCCCCCAAGAATTATCACATATATGAATAACTATTAATTAATAAACTATTTCAAAGAACTATAATTCACTCACTAAATTTTAAAGACATTTGACTCTGATTTGAAAAATTAATGATTAAATATCATTCTACAAATCATAAAACCCCCCATGTTGATTTTAAAACAGCAGTTTTAAAAGGACAAGCGTTAGATAAAGGATTATATATGTTCAATAAAATTCCTAAAATAACTACTGAAAATATCAATAATTTTAAACATTTGGCATTATATGATATTGGGTTTGAGATTTTTTCCAAAATTGTGGGTGATATTATACCAGAACATGAACTCAAGAAAATCTTGAGTGATGCTTTAAATTTTTTAGTACCAATTAAAAAAATTCATAAAAATGATTATATCTGTTATCTAGACCAAGGCCCAACTGCAAGTTTTAAAGACTTTGGGGCTCGAACTCTTGCAAGAGTTATGGAATATTTTCTTAAAATAGAAGATAAAAAAAGTATCATTTTAACCGCAACATCAGGAGACACTGGTGGAGCCGTTGCTCAAGCATTCTATGATATGAAAAGAATTAGGGTTATAGTCTTGTTCCCTAAAGATGAAGTAAGTGAATTACAACGAAAACAAATGACAACTCTTGGAAAAAATATAACTGCAATTGGGATAAAGGGAAAATTTGACGATTGCCAACGCTTAGTGAAAAGTGCTTTTGGTGATCCTGATTTAAAAGACGTTGGACTCTCTTCCGCGAATTCAATAAATATCGGAAGATTAATTCCACAAATTTTTTATTATTTCTATAGTTATTCACGAGTTGCTGATGAACTAGATGAGAAAGTTATTTTTTCAGTACCTTCGGGTAATTTTGGAAATCTCATGGGTGGATTAATTGCCTACAAAATGGGATTACCCGTGAGGAAATTTATTTCAGCAGTAAATGAAAACGATGCATTTCCAAAATTTATAGAAACTGGTGTATATGAAAAGGTAGATCCTTCTAAGAAATGCATTAGCAATGCTATGAATGTCGGTCACCCTTCTAATTTTGCGCGAGTTATTGATTTATACAACGGACAGATTGATGAAGAAGGTATAATACAAAAAATGCCAAATCTTAATCAAATCCGGGAAGATATTGTTTCTTATTCAATAACCGATGATTTAACAAAAAAAACAATAGTAAATTTTTACAACAAGTATAATAAGATAATAGAACCTCATGGGGCTGTAGGATGGGCATGTCTAGAGATTTATAGAAATAAATATTTTGAGGATGATAAATACAAAGCAATATGTTTCGAAACTGCAGATCCCGCTAAGTTCCCTGATGAGATTATATCGTTAATTGGTATAACACCAAATATGCCAAAATCTTTGAATAGTATTCAAAATAAGAAAGAGAATCCAAATCCTATAGAAATAAGAAATTATAAGGACTTTAAAGTATTCATCCAAAACAAATTATAATCGAAATCTAAATAAATAATAGTATAATTTTTTATTTTGATAAAGAATATATTTGTAAATATCTATTTATATGAATATAGGTGAAATTGATTTTGGATAAAAATCTTAAACAATCAATCTTGTACTTAAAAAAAGAAAAGCCGGAAGTAGAGAAAATATCGAGCAAGATACTCTTTACAGGGCTTGATGATGCAGGTAAGACAAGTATAATTTTATCTCTTCAAAGAGAATTTTCTAAAATTGCGGTGTTATCTCCCACGAGAGGTGCCCAAAGGAGAATATTCGACTTTTTAGGAAAAGAGATCTCAGAATGGGATCTTGGAGGGCAAACGGCCTATAGAATTTCATATTTAAAGAATCCTGATAAATATTTTGATGGAACTGAAATTGCCATCTATGTAATTGATATTCAGAATAAACCACGAATACCTGAAGCAATTAGTTATTTTAAAGATGTTATTGAGCAATTTAACAAATTAGAAATCGAACCACCTGTTTATGTCTTCCTTCATAAGTACGATCCTGCTTTAAAAAGGTCTGCTTTAAATGAAATGGAGAATCTTATAGTAGACTTAAAGCAACTAGTGAGAAGTGCCACAGATTATAAAAAAATATATTTTTATGATACTTCCATATATGACTTTTCAACAATCATATCCGCTATGTCAGAAATTCTTTTGAGTTTATATCCTAAATCTGAATTGATTGAAAAAACAATTATAGAATTTGCTAAGAAAATTAACTCAAGTGGTGTTGTAGTTATTGATGATAATTCACTGATTATTGGTTCTTATTATAAAGATGATGAAACACGACATCTCCTCACTGCTAGTACACCATATTTTTTAGTGCTTAGTGATAATCTACAATACACAGGGGTACAAGAGAACAGATTCGAAGAGAGAATGATTGTGCAGAGATTTGGAAAAAATTTTATATTTAAAGAGATTTCGTTAAAAAAGAGTAAAACACACTATTATTTGCTCCTCCTCAAAGATGATCCTGTCTTTCATAAAGAAGACTTTGAAACATTCGCAGAAATCTTGAAAGAAATTCTGTTTAAATAATCGCAGAGACAAGAACTATCGTTAACATTTTTTATATTTAACCCTAAAGATCGTTCTAACAATAAGTGAATATTAAAGGCATTCATTAAGAGAGCAAATTTTATTGATAAATTCGCGTTGCTAATATTAATAAAATCAAATTTCTATTAATAATTCAAACACCATAAAACTAATAATCAAAAATTTCATAAATTTCCTATGGGATTATTGCTAAAATCATACTGGGGGAGAATCACCAATAATAATCTGTAATAACTGTGGAACCACAAATAACGAGTCAGTTACTCGTATCTGTAGAACATGTGGGGCATTACTTCCAATCTCTACAAGATCTTCTAGAACAAAAAAACCAAAACCCAAAAAAGAAAAGAAAGTAAAAGAAGTTCCCACCACCCAAAAAATTGAAGAACCTACTATTCGAGAAAATCACAGACAAGAGAAATTAGAATTACAAGAAATACCAATAGAAGATGAGAAACAAAATGACTTTTCAAGACTTGATGAAATTCCATTAGAAGTTAGTGAAGATATTGAATCGGATTCCCTCGCTGAAATACAATCTGAGACAGAATACGATTTAGAAGAAGAAAAAAAACCAATTTTACAAGAAATAACCCCGAAGCCATTTCAGGGGACTATGCTCTCATCAAAAAAAGAATTCACTTCTCTCGTGCCTAAATCTAAGGATACCATCTCAGATGCATTTACAGAACTTAAAAAATCTGTTCTCGAAGTTGAAATTAAGAAATCTAAACCTTCTTTAAAACCCCTTCCCCAAAAAACTTCAGATTCTGAAGCATCTATTATAAAACAGAAAAAACTAGAGAAAGATATGTCCGATGTACTTGGTTTCCTATCCAAGAAAATAACTGTAAATAAAATAGAACCAAAAG
>JAGXNR010000110.1 GCA_019894875.1 Promethearchaeota archaeon
CTCTAATATTTCCACTGAATATTATTAACCTATATTCATTTCTTCTTAATGCTTGTAATAAGGCTTCAATACCATAGTGAATACAATATGATCCAAACCATATATATCGGGTATGTTTTCTTTCTTTTACGTCGATTCCTAATTTAGAGAATAATTTCTCCTCAAATTCATCAATAGTTATTAATCCTCTTCGTAAAAGATTACCTTCTGAATTTGGTTTATCATTAAATATTTCCCGAAGTAATTTCTCATTTTCAATATCATAAATCTCTTTAATTTTCTCTATGGCTAAAAAAGACCCCGGTGTAAAATAAACACCTCCTAAATCAAAAACAATTGTTTTTATATTATAAATAGTCATATAAGCTATTAAGCGTAAGACTCGTTTAATATAGATGATTAATAATTATTAGATAAGTAACTGTAAAAAAGATGATATGTGAAAATTTCTTAATAATTTGGTTGATCTTCATGCTTAATATTTAGTCTGTGGAACATATAAAGCTTATGTCACTTCAATAATTCTTCAGTATCCAAATTAACAAAATAAATATAAACATCATTTCTTAAATTACATAAAGATAATTAGCAAATTTCTGTGATTTAAGATTGTTTGATAAAAATTATTTGGAAAAGGTCAGAGAAGAAAAAGAGAAGTGGGAAAGACTTTATGAAAGCCTAAAAGAACGCGATGTTAAATTTGTAACCGACTCTGAAATTCCGATTAAAAAATTATACACTCCTTTAGATGTCAAAGAGAAGGATTATCTTAGCGATATCGGTTTTCCAGGAGTCCCTCCATTTACAAGGGGAGTTTATCCTTCTATGTATAGGGGGAAATTATGGACTATGAGATTATTTTCAGGCCATGGAACTCCTGAAGAAACAAATAAACGATGGAAATTTCTCTATGAAAACGGTGAAACAGGTTTTAGTGCTGCAGTTGATGCATTAACTTTTAATGGAATTGACCCTACTAATCCTGATGCTGCCCCTGAAGTTGGAACATCTGGTGTACCGTTATATTGTATTGATAGTCTCTTTGCTTTAACTGAAGATATACCAATAGACAAAATCAGTGTCGCGCTTGTCGTAGAACCTTTCACGTCAGCACCTGTTTGTGCAATGTACTTTAACATGGCCCAAATGCGCGGATATGACATACGTCAATTAATAGGTACTACTCAAAATGACATTTTAACGATGACAGTAGGCTATATTCCCTATAAAAATTGCCCCCCAAATCACATTTTACGCTTAGCATGCGATTTCATAGAATGGACCGTTCCCATGAAAAACGTTCCTCGGTGGCATCCCATAAATTTTACAGGATATAATTATCGAGAAGGAGGGATTGATGCGGTTCAAGAACTTGGGTTTGTTTTTGCAAGTGCATGTTCTCATATTGATAACCTCATTGACCGTGGGTGGAAGGCTGATGATTTTGTTGGACGCTTAGCCTTTCATTTAGCAGCACATAAAGATTTCTTCGAAGAGATTGCAAAATTTAGAGCGGCAAGAAGAATTTGGTATAAATTAATGAAGGATACATATGAAGTTAAAGATCCTAAGAACTTAGGATTTCGATTTCACGTACAAACTGCGGGTTCTTCTTTAACCGCACAATTACCGAAGCTTAATATTGTGAGAACTGCTATTCAAGCTTTAGAAGCAAATTTGGGTGGTTGTCAATCATTACATACTAATTCATATGATGAAGCAATTTGCTTACCCTCTGAGGAGGCTGCTTTAGTTGCCTTAAGAACTCAACAATTAATATCAGATGAAAGTCGGATTCATAATACAATAGATCCTCTCGCAGGATCGTACTTTATTGAATGGCTTACTGATGAGGTTGAGGAGAGGGTATGGAAGTATATGGATAAGATCCAACAGGTTGGTTCGATTGATAAAGCCCTCTCGTCTGGATTTTTATATAAGGAAATGAGGGATGCTTTCCACAAGAGGAAAACGCGAATTGAAAGTGGAGATGAAATTATGCTTGGAGTCAATAAATATCCTGTTCCTTATGATGACGTTACTGATGTATTTAGAACCAATAAGAAAGCAATTGACGTAGAAATTGACAGAATTAATAAGTTAAAAGCCAGACGAGATAATGCAAAGTTAGAAAAGATCTTCGATAAATTGCGAGATGTATGCGAAAAGGAAGAAAATGTTATGCCTGTCATAATGGAAGCGACAAGAGAAGGAGCAACTGTAGGCGAGATATGCGATATTTATAGAGAAATCTGGGGTATTTGGGAACCGCCATTAGCAATTTAAGTCTAGAGGGAAGATTATGAGTGATAAGAAAATAAGAGTATTGATGTCAAAGCCGGGGATTGATGGACATTGGCGGGGTGGGATTGTTGTCTCAAGAGCTATTAGAGATGCTGGAATGGAGCTTATATTTGGGGGTTTTCAAAATGTTCACCAAATAGTAGAAGCCGCAATTCAAGAAGATGTTGATATCATTGGTTTAAGCATTCATTCAGGAGCTCATTTTGCTTATACCCAAGAGATCATTGACTTATTAAAAGACAAAGGTGTTTTTGATGACATTATGATTCTAGTCGGGGGCGTTATTCCTGCCAAAGACTTTCCAAAATTGCGGGAAATGGGTGTAGCAAATGTTTACGGCCCTGGAAGCCTTACAAAAGATATTATTGATTTTATTCGAAATAACGTCAAAAAATAAAAAAACTATGCCACATTTTCTTTTTTAAATTAATATTTATTAGTTACTTTTGTAATGGGGTTGCTATTTCTTGAAAAGAGACTACGACATTATTGAGTTAATTACTAAATTTAAAAATAAGGATAAAATCGCTTTAGCAAGATTAATCACAATCATAGAAAATGAGCCAGATAAAACCCACGAGATTTTCAAACATTTGGAAGACATAAAGCACGATTCTTACATTATCGGGATTACTGGTTCACCTGGAGTTGGAAAAAGTACTCTAACTGGGGCAATATGTAAAAAATTACTAGATGATGGAAAAAAGATTGGAATAATCTGTGTGGATCCTACGAGTCCATTTAGTGGTGGGGCCTTTCTGGGTGATAGAGTACGGATGACCAACATTTCATTGCATCCTAATGTGTTTATGAGGAGTCTTGGGTCTAGGGGATATAAAGGAGGGATTTCAAGAGCAGTATTTGATATCAGCTTATTATATGAAGCATTCGGGATGGATATAATTATTATCGAAACTGTAGGTGTCGGTCAAGCTGAGTTCGATATTTATAATCTAGTTTATTCTGTTGTTGTTGTTCTTGTGCCTGGTTATGGAGATGCAATACAAATGCAAAAAGCGGGCATAATTGAAATCGGGGATATCTATGATATAAACAAAAAAGATTTAGGTGGTGAAGATATTGCAGTACAAGTAGAGATGATGCTTGATGATTCAACATTCCAGAGTGGATGGAGACCCCCAGTTTCTATGACTGATGCCATTTCAGGAGAAGGTATTGATGATTTAGTGCAAAATATAATGGATCATAAAGAACATTTAGAATTATCTGAAGGTATTGATGAAAAGAAAAAAACTAGATTTCGATATAAAATTAATGAGTTAGTGTATTTCAAGATTAATAAAATCATTTCAGAAAGTTTTCTAAATGAAAAAGAGATTAATGAAATTATAGATCATGCTTTATCTGACGGAAAATTTAAAATTTATCATACAATCCATAATAAATTCGACGATATAAATTTCGAAATTAAAAAAAAATAGCATTAAAACTGCATCCTTTGTAATGAGGTTAGACTTCTAATTTAAATTGATTAAAGTTTAATATTCTATATTATTTCAAAATACAAAAAAAGATTCAAAAGTATAAACAATTAATTATGCCGATACTAGGAATAGATTACGATAAATGTAATAATTGTCAAATATGCTATAATGCATGCTGGAGGTATTTTAGACGTGATAAAGAGCAAAATAAAATAGTTTTTGACGATCCCAATAATCTTTGTGATTCTTGCGGTCGTTGTGTAGCGAGGTGTAAATCAGATGCGATTATGTATGAAAATATCGGGGAGTTATTAAATTTTGAAGAAGTCCAAGATCCAAGCACACTAATTTCATACGAAAGTATGCATAAATTTATGAGTGCTAAAAGGTCAATGAGGGGTTATAAAAAGAAAAAAGTTCCTAAAGCTGATATAGAAAAAGTGTTAGATACCATGAAATATGCCCCTACAGGAGCAAACATCCGAACACTAAAATGTACTATAATTTCAGATGATGAAAAAATCAAAAAGTTATCCGATGCGGTTATGGACGGAATTATTGCTTCAAATAATCCACGCTATACTGAACGTTTCATAAAAGCTAAGAAACAAGGGATAGATACTATTTTTTTCAATGCCCCTCATGTATTGATTATCCATTCAAGAAATCCGGGGGATGCAATGAATTCTACAATTGCAATAACATATGGTATGCTAGCTGCTCAAACATTAGGGTTGGGATCATGTTGGATTGGATTAGCTCATGGAGTTCTCTCAGCAAATAAAGAAGCCCGGGAGAAAATTGCAGGAATTCAAGGTAACATATGGGGTGTAATGATTCTCGGTTATCCCACACAAATTTACTATAAAGTCCCCCCACGCCCAGATATCAAAACTAAAGGATTAGATGATTTAGAATAAAATCTATAAAATGCCAGATTGAATATTGAATAAATATGGTAGAATTTTGCCCTGAATGTGGAAACTTGTTAAGGAAAAAACCTTGCGGGTGTGGTTATGGGGAGTCAGAAACAACCTCTAAGGATGGTTCTCCCAATCAATTGATAAAAATCTGGAATCCTCCCTCTCCGAATGCCATCTATTGTAAAATCACAGCAACTCCATATGAAAAACTTAAATCAATGTTAAACAAAGGGATAAAAATTGAAAAATTAAAAGAAGTAAGAGAAAATTTTAAAAATCACCTTTATTCATGTAGTAGCTGTCTTTATTACCATCCAGAAATATCTCGTTGTAAATTTAAAAATAAATATATAACCAAGGATTCCATCTGTAGGAGCTTTGAACCACTTTCAGAATAGTAAATTCAAATCTTTTAATTTTTTGTATTGTTCGAAAAGTGCACCTTAAACCTTTATAAACAGCACCGTTTCTCACTCTATAGATATAATCAAAATTTTAAGTGTATAAACAATTGACTCCTGAGAGAATTAAAATTAAGACTAAAATCACTTCAATTTTTACAAGTATTTCTTCATTTTTAATTCCAGTTTTCCAATATGTACCATGCACAAGTATATGGTTTGGAATAATGAGTGTTCCATTAATATCATATTTCGCCTTCTTTTTTCAGAATCCGAGTATTTTTTATTACGACTTTCAATTCTTAATTAGATCACATGGATTCTTTATATTACTTTTTGGTTTCATATTTTATATTTATTCTTTAGTATATCAGTTAACTCATAGAAAACAATTGATTCAGACTGGACCATATAAATACATTAGGCACCCTCAATATATTGCATTTATAATTATGACGTTCGGGTTGACAATAATTACTTTTGAAACAAGTCCGGTTTTCAATTTTGATCTTGGTAATCTCAATGGTTATACTGTGATTTTTTACATATGGATTGGTGAAGTGTTTGCTTATATTGTTTTAGGAAAGATTGAAGAATTTGCCTTAAAAGCAAAGTATGTAGATCAATTCTTAACTTACGCAAATAATGTACCTTTTATGGTCCCATTCTTAAAATTAAATAGAGCTAGAATTAAGAAAAATAATTGATAATAACCTATTGAAACATTATAAATATCATGAAAGCTAGAAAGGATATATTTTTACTATTTTTTAGATTATCACTCATTCTAATATCTCTTGTTTTCTCATCAATTGTCATATATTTATTTATCACTTTTGAAGTTCCATTTTTCAGTCCTACAATAAATACCATTAAATTCGTAATAGTCTCTCTCTTAATACCTTTATTTATATTTTTGACAATTCTGGCTGTTCTTACGATCAATGAATTTAAAAACTATTTTACGGGAAGAAATCTCATTAAACAGGGAAGATCTTATCTAAACCTTACTGATATTTTTGAAAATGAAAATCGTCTAAACATAATAAATCAAATTCTAAGGAATCCCGGAATTCATCATAACGAATTGCAACGAAACTGCGACCTACAAAAAGGACAATTACAATGGCATTTAGATGTATTATTAAAATATAATATTATAAAAAAAGAAAAATATGGACAATATACAATATATTTCCCGATTACAACCTCATTTGATGCTAATGAGTATTTAGAAAACCTAATTTCAAAGTCAAAAACGACTACAGAGATCCTAAACATTGTTAAAGAAAATCCTGGTATTAATTCTTCCGAGATATCACGCATTTTAAACCTTTCACGTAATACAATCAAATATCATATTGATAAATTATCAGAAGAGAAACTCGTAAAACTAACTAAAAAAGGTCGTAAAATAGAGATATATCCAATCCTAAATTGAATGATAATCTTTTTTTAGTTATATGTTCTAGAAAATTCTATTATAGGGTTAATATTAACTTAGTTACTTGATTTAATTAAGCATATACCATAGAAATTAATGTAATTATGAATGCAAAAGAAAGAGTAATAACAACATTAAATCATGAAGAACCAGATCGAGTCCCTCTCTTCTGTCAAGCAATAATGCCAAGATTCGAAATAAATTTGATTGAATATTGGGGTAATGAATATAAGCATGATGAGAAATATGTTTTATATTTTAGTGATTATAACATCCATAGAAAATTAGGATTTGATCTTTGCTGGGGATTTGGTGTAGTTCCTGCCAAATTACCGCGAAACTTTTTAAAAGATTACCCAACTCCACAATTAGAAGATCCAAATAAAATTATTGACATTGATGGTAGGGTTTACTTAAGAAATCCTGAATTCAACATGCCTTGGTATTATGAAAATTATATTACAACAGAAGAAATGGCAGATTATTTTTATGACAGATATTATTCGATAGAATGGGAAGAAAACTCTAATTTTATACCAAAGCTCAATAAGACTTTAAGCGCTTATCCACTAGATGAAATTGTTCCTTGTGCTCACATAAACAGCATTTTAGAACCTATTTGGGAAGGTTTAGGATTATCTTTATTTACCAAGTTATTAAGAAAAAAAAGATCTAAATTAAAGAAATACATTGATTTAAGAACAAAAATCTCAGTAAAAGGAGCGAAAGTTTTAGCTGAAACTGATTTTGATGTATTCTTTCTTTGTGATGACACTGCCTTTAAAAATAGGACAATGATTAATCCTAAAGATCATCGGGAGCTTATTATCCCTGCTTACAAGAAAATCCTTGATGAGTTAAATAAAGCAGGAAAATATGCGATTTTTCATTCAGATGGCTACACTGAACCCTACTTTGAAGGATTGATTGAAGCAGGATTTAAAGGGGTTGAATCTTTAGAACCTATGGCAGGTATGAATTTAAAACATTTAAAGGAAACATATGGGGATAAACTTTGTTTAATTGGGAATATAGATGTTTCAAAACTTTTACCTTTCGGCACAACAGATGAAGTTAAACAATCAGTAAAACAATGTATAAAAGACGCTGGCGAAGGTGGAGGATATATGCTGAGTGCTTGTACAGATATAACGAATGCTTGTAAACTTGAAAATATTTTTACTATGATTTCTGCTACTAAGAAATATGGGAAATATCCTTTAAAATTATGAACAATATTCCAAACTAATTTAAATTTTATATATTTACTCATTAGTAGAAAAAAGAGGAATTTAAGATGAATAATAATGAGAATGACTTAAAAACAAGAAGTAAAAGTCTTTTTGATGGCATTAATAAAACACCATTTAGATATGGGAAAATAGAACTATTGAAGTCCTTAGGTTTAGACGATAACGATATTGATAACAAACCTTTCATTGGTGTAGTAAATACTTGGAATGAGCTTAATCCAGGCCATAAACATTTAAGAACTCTTGCTGAGGCAGTTAAATATGGAATCCTTGAAGCTGGGGGGATGCCTTTTGAGTTTTGTACTATTGGAGCATGTGATGGAATAGCTATGGGTAATATTGGAATGCGTTCTATCTTACCTCAAAGAGAAGTAATTGTAGATTCAATTGAGTTAATGGTTGAAGCTCATCGATTAGATGCGATGGTCACTTTATCCACTTGTGATAAAATCAACCCGGCAATTCTAATGGCTGCAGCCAGATTAGATATCCCAACAATATGTGTTCCAGGTGGAACAAATTTATATCAAGTAAGGTTCATGCCAGGTTTTAAAGGGGTTGCTACAGACCTTTATGAAGATTTTGCTCATAAGTTTGGATGTATCACTTGTGCTACGTATGGTGCGTGTGAGGCTATGGGTACAGCAAATACTACTCAATGCTTAATGGAAACCTTTGGGATGACATTACCTAATGCTGGCACAATTCCTGCAATGACTCAAATGAAATATATGATAGCAAAAAATTCGGGGAAAAGAATAATTGAATTGCTGAAAAACAAAATAACTCCATCTCAAATAATGACGAAAAAATCTTTAGAAAATGCAGTAATAGTTGATTTAGCTATTGGAGGATCAACGAATTCAACTTTACATCTTCCAGCA
>JAGXNR010000111.1 GCA_019894875.1 Promethearchaeota archaeon
CTCGAATTGGGAACAAACCAAACGTTCTCATTAACATTGAAGCATTATCATTCAAGCATGAACCCCCTTCAGGTTTTATGGTAAAACGATTTGTAAAATCTGCTGAACCCTTCCTAGAAGAATACACGGTATACCTTATAGGACGTAAGCCAAATATGCCGGAGGATTATACATTTACCGATATGGCAAATGATTATGCAAAAATGATTAGAAGGGAATTTCAGGGACCTGTTAATGTGATGGGGGCTTCGACAGGAGGACAAATAGCCCATTATTTAACGGCAGATCATCCAGATGTAGTACGAAAACTGATAATTATCTCTGCGGCGTATCGAGTTAGTGAAAAAGGAGCAGAAATTGAGAAAAGGGCAGCAGAATATTTTAAACAAGGAAGATATGGAAAATGTTTAGCGACAATAGAAGAGATGATTTTTTCCTCAAGAATTACTAGAGGGATTGCTAAATTTTTCACTCGATTAGTTGGAAAATTTTTCATTGGAAAGATTGAATATCCAAATGATTTTTTAACAGAAATTCGAGGAGACATTGAGATGAATTTCAAAGGGCGATTAGGGGAAATTAAGGCTCCAACTTTAATAATATGTGGTGATTTGGATATTGATTATCCCTTAGAATTTGTACGTGAGACTGCTGAAGGAATTCCTAATGCGAAATTATTAATCTATGAAGGATATAACCATGGTCTCGCAGGAAAATGGGGTTTATTAAAAAATGATATATTAGAATTTCTGAAAAGTGAATTATAATGCTTAAGGAAAAAAAGAAAAATTAGTTAAAAAAATAAAATTGTTCAGTCTATTATTAATTCAACCACTTGATAAATTCTTTAATGTAAGCTTTTGCTTTTTCCATTTCTTCAGGAAAAATTGGTCCTTTTATTGCTTCAACTCGAGCAGTTAACAATTCAGAGTAAGTTTTTTCAATCATAGATGCGTTTTCTATTTTTTCTAGATGCCCTTGTGCATATCCTTGAGCCTTATCTGTTGGTAACGCATGAGTTATAAAACCTGTGCCATATTGAATTTTTTCACCAGATTTTTCTAATATCTTATTCAGTTTAGTTAACCATTTCTTTGATTTTGGAGCTCCTCTAAACGCTCGTATTGCTCCTCCTAAAATCAGCACATCGGGACCATATTCCGAAATGTCTTTAGGAGATACGTCCTTCACATCAGCTATTTTAACTTCATCCTCACCAGAAAACTCCTCCTTAAGAGCTTCCGCTAATAACTTCCCATTCCCGAACTTAGTATCAGTCATTATCTGTACTTTCATATTTTTGAAATAAGAAATTTAGCTTAATAAACTTATATAGACCAGTTTTTCCCTACCAAAATATAACGATAAAATCGGTTTTTTCAAACAAAGTTTTACTTAAGTTTTTCTTGGCCTACCATTCAGTCGGGGAGATGAAATATTACCATTTCTGATAAACTATTTATCTCGTGGTTTCTTCAATACACCAGTTATTCTTGTGAATTGACTCAATTTTTGGTTTTCAATTCCAGATTGATTGATACTTCTGCTAATAACCAGGCAATGAGTTCATTTGAGAAAAAATAAAAAAGGGGAAATTTCAAAGGGGGTGTTTGTGAAGATCTGATTATCAAAAGTAGACAAAAAATTCGTGTGGATCTTTATTAGGGTATAATTTCGTGTATCCTCTTACTTTTCATAACATTTACTTATAATCTTCGAATAATTTGACCGCAATTTGTGCAATAGACACTTTTTTTAAAATCAACTTTACTGTGACAGTTTGGGCAGTAGAGAAGCCCAACTTTTCTAGGTAAAGTGCTAGTTGCTATTTTTTCTGACACTTCTTTATTCATAGGCGTTTTGCTTAATAACTCTCTTAATTTTGTGAATGCTCCTTTATTGATTGCAATAACTATTATTGTAATTCCTAAAGCTGAAATTAATATTGTCAAAATAATAGGAGACAATGTTTCAAGCAATTTCTCAAGATCATTAATAAGACTTTTATAAACAATTATTTCTTTGACTGTTAATTGCCCTAGGGTGTCATTTGCATAAAATCTTATTGTTAACTGTCCCTCTGGTAATGAATCCCATAAATTTTGGTTAATTGTACCATTAAAATTATTGATTATTGTAATTAGAGAACTATTTTCTATTGTGTACCAAAATGCTGCTAAATTACCCTCTTCAAATATGATTTCATATGGGGGTGCAGATGCTCCAAATACCTCATTTGATAAAGGTTTTATTATTGATATTATGGGTGCCAAAACATCTTTTCTTATAACCATTTCGGAATATCCTATATTGCCTAATGTGTCATTTGCATAAAATTCAATAATTATAGTTCCATTTCCAACTTGATCCCATATAAGCTGCTCAATAGATCCATATAACATCTCAATTGTTATAATATCTGTAATTATTGTGTCACCATTTAATCTAAACCATGTAGAATCTAAATTTTCCTCTATGATTGTTATGTTATAGCTTGGAACATTAAACCCAAATAGCTCATTCAAAATAGGAAGATTAATCGTTATTATAGGTGGAGTGACCTCTTTTCTAACAAGAACTTCCGTATATCCAAAATTGCCTGCAGTATCATTTACAAAGAATTGGAGGATAACTGTTCCATTTCCCATTTGATCCCAAATAGACTGGTCGATTGAGCCATAAAATATATCAATCACTATATTAGTAGTAATAAAGGTTCCATTAGTAAGCCTATACCAAGTAGAATGTAGATTTTCTTCAATAACGGTTATATTATATTTAGGAATATTAGTCCCATATAAATCATTCGTATCAGGCGAATTAATGAAAATTTGCGGTACAAGAATATCCTTTCTAAGAAAGACTTCAGAATATCCTATATTGTCTAATGTATCATTTGCAAAAAATTGAATGATAACGGACCCATTTCCGAATAGGTTCCATAATTCTTGCTCAATATATCCACTTAAAGACGTTATTGATACATTTTCTGTTATAAAGGTTCCATTAGTTAACCTATACCATATTGAATCTAAATTCCCCTCGATTATTGAAAAGCTATAATTTGGGGTATTGTTATTGAATATATTATTAAAATAAGGAAAATTGATAGTTATTATTGGTGCAAGAATATCTTTTCTAACTTTCACCTCTCTAGAACTTATATAACCCCTACTGTCATTAACAAAAAATTTTATTAAAACAGTCCCATTTGGGACACTATTCCATAAATTTTGGCTTATTTCTCCCGGTAGGATGGTTGTTATATCACTCATTATAACATCATTTAGTATATACCAAAATGAGTGCATTATCCCTTCATGAATAGTAATATTAACTTCTGGGGAAATATTCCCATATATCTCATCGGTTAATGGGAATTCAATAGAAAATTCTGGTGGATCCCACCAAATAGGATAATTATCTATTGAACCTACTGAACTGCTTATATTAATATATGGTGAATCTCCAATTCCATCATCATTAACATCTTTTCCCACATAATCGCTCCAATAATTACCTATAGAACCATTATCCCATTGATTACTTGACTGGACTGTACCTGCTTGAGTTGGATTATCATGGAATTCATTTAAATATATCATGTTGTTAGATGAAGTGTCTTGGAAATGTATGCCAGTAAAACCATTTGAGAGAATTTTGTTTCTAAAGATAGTGTTATTATCTGCTCTGAAAAAATACATTCCATTATCAGAATTGTTAGAGACAATATTATCCATAATACTATTTCCATCGCTCCCCTCTCCAAGGTAGATTCCCGTATTTTGATTTAACTTAAGTGTATTATTATATATCCTATTATTAACACTTCTCTGTAGTCGGATTCCAAAAGAATAGGAATTTATGATGGTATTATTTGATATTTTATTGTTAAAACTTTCGTACAAATAAATTCCATTTTGTTTGTTCTCATTTACAAAATTATTCTCTATCAATATATTGGAGCAGAAATATAAGGAAAGCGATTGATCATTTTGAGCAAATTCAAATCCTGCAATTGTACAATTTTCACAATCTACTAAAATTATTTGTCCTGCATTAGTGAAATTTGAAGAACTTAAATTATTCAAACTACTGTAGAAATATATAGGTTTTCCATTAACTAAATTTGAGGGGGATATCGTATTTGATATTAAATCCTCTTTATATACTTCGTTGTAGAAATCTGAAAATACAATACCACAGTTTTCAAATTCGTTATTTGTTATAACATTATTCCTACATACCTCATATAGTATTAAGCCATCTCTTCCTCGAATTATATTTTTGATAAAATTGCCTTCTATATAATTATAATCACTATTTCCTAAAACCATATCTCCATAAATATCATTTTTTGATATGTTATTATGATGTCCCTGATCAGAGTAAATTCCATACATATTATTATTATGGATAATGTTATTAGTGATATTGTTTCTGCTGCTGTTTAGTAGATATATACCATTGGCCCTATTATTTATGATCTCATTCCCATGGATGAACCCATTAGTTGTATTTACTAATTTTA
The DNA here is from genome assembly GCA_019894875.1 of Promethearchaeota archaeon. Next base: position 4,532 of record JAGXNR010000111.1, read on the forward strand.
TACCCGCCCGACTACCATGACCTCCTCCACAATCAGCTATAATACAATTCTTTATTTCAAAAAACTTTCTTGAATTTCTTATCTCAAATCGAGATGCTTCGTAAGTACCCGTAAGAATAAGACCGTCAATGACATACGGGTCGTTATATGACCCTGTACCGTTGCACCAATCTGCTTGAGATAACCATTCCCAAGTCCTTGCTCCTAATCCTGTTTCCTGATCATCGATATAAATTGAATAAATTAAGTCTCCATCATTCCATATTGGAAAATAATCTTTTTGGCCATTTGAATCTTCGATTTCATAAGCAACATCTCCAATTCCGTCATTATTCAAATCACAACCAGAATAATCGCTCCAATAATTTCCAATCGATCCATTATCCCAGTAATTATTTGTGCCGTAGTCTAAAGCGTTCTCTTTATTATCTCTAATAATATTAAAATATACGATATTATTGCTTGTTTCAGTATTATATAAATAAATCCCCCAATCTCCATTATTTTGAATGGTGTTATTAAATATAATATTATTGGAACTTCCTGATTTTATTAGAACACCAATCACGATATTGTTTGAAAATATACAATTCTTTATAGTAATATTATGACAATAATCTAAAGATAAACCATGAACGACTTGAGAAATCGATAAATCCGTAATAATGGAGTCAGAACAGTTTACTAATCTTACTTGGGAAGCATTAAGAAAATCATCCGGCATCAATCCCTTTTGATTTGAATAGAAGTAAAAGGGTTTGCCATTTATTAAATTTGAGGTATCAATATCTGCAGAAGCTTTTTCTGTAATTGACCCACCAATATTAATCCCTCCTTTTTGCATCATATTATTACGAAGAACATTTTTAAAACCAGAAATGAATATTGCTGTTTGACGTATATCATAAAAATGATTATTAGTAATAAAATTATAATCACCTTCAATGTCCAATCCATCAAAAATATCATAAAAAGTGTTGAATGAGATATTATTATAATCAGATTCCCTGAATCTAATCCCATAAGAATTATCAATGGCAATATTGTCGACAATTCTAATATTATTCGAGAAATCCAAATAAATTCCCGCAAAAACGCTCTGTAATAAATTATTTACTAGTAATCCATTCTGTGAATTTATTATTTTTATCCCACCATATTCCCAAGAACCAGCAGAATTCAAAATTGTGCAATTCTTAATTTGAAAAAAATCGTTTGTATTCTTGATAACTAAACAATCCCCTATGGATAACCCATCGATTGTTGTATTCTCAATAGAATATGGATCACTCCAAGTGCCAGAACCACTACACCATTCATAAGTAGCAGCAGTAAATGCCCAACTTTTTAATGGATCAGAATCGTCTATTAATATTGGTGCTCCTGTAAGATACCAATATTCTGCTCTTTTTAGATCATTATATTTGACATTTTCCAAAAATTGAGATGAATAATTAATGTCATTATTATTAAAAATAAAATTGGGGGTCACAACCGAAGTAAATATAATTGTTAGGATTATTATTTGATTGAATTTTTTTGAAGAAGTCATAAATAAATTAGTTCAAAATTCCCGGATTCTTTGATTTAATATTATATATAATTGTTTAAATATGTTTTTATAAACGATCTGAATTTGGTTAGGTTCGATTATTCTGTTGCTGCAGATGAGATATGACCTTGAGTAATTAGCCATTCATTACCTACCTTTTTCAATACTCCGGTTAATCTTGCGGGTAGGCTCGCCTTTTGTCCTCCTATTGTTATATTGACAGTTACTTCAGCTGCAAGCCATGCAATTGGTCCATGATAATTAATTTTCTTCCAATCAAACGTAATCGCGATTTCATCAAATTTATCTTTATCCGCTTGGGGTGCTGATTTATAATCTTCCCCCCCTACCCATTTTTCCCCGGTTCCAAACATTACCAAATCCTCATCCTTAAGAAATAGGTCTAAGTAATTATCTACGTTGTTCTTAGGGTACGCTTTAATAAAATTCTCAATACACTTATTAAGTTCCACTAGTACTTGGGAATCTTTTTTCATAATATCACTCTTTTAAGAATTAATTGCTTTATTTCAATATATTCAGGCTTTTATAAATCAATTTAAGCATAATTGAAAAATCTAGAGATAAAAGTTCTAAAGCAATTCTTGTAACATTTCACCAGTTTTTCCCTACCAAAATATATCTATAAAATTTTTATACTTGCGAGTTAAATAATAAATATTGAAGGATACTTCCAAACTTGGTAATTAAGATGAAAGACTCCGAAGAGAAAGATATACCTCAAGATGATACCATACTAGTACAGGAACAGGAACAAAAAACGGATCCTGTAAGCCAATTTGTTACAGATTTTTTCACAGATATGAAGAATGGCTTTAATACCCTCTCTGAAGAGTCGGGGGAATTCTTCCTTAATGTGAAGAATGATGCTTCTAGTAATTGGGATAAGTTTAAGTTATCCTGGAAAAATTTCTTTGATGGTTTCAAGGATTTAAGTCCTAAGCATAGAAGATTTAAGAAGTTATACAGTAAAATAAAAGCGGTGGAATTAAAGGTCTCCGAAATAAAGGAGGATACGACAAAAATTAAATTGGAGATTTCTGAAGTTGCAACCATGATTGAGCAACTTATGGAGGGCCATGAGGATCTTGAGAGCTATATGAAAGAAAATCTAGGTTCCGATTGGAAAGTTTTAAAGAACCACTGGAAAAGATGTAAAAAAGGAGATATCTCCAAGTGGGAATTCGCTAAGATAGGACTATCAAAAGTTGGGAAGACATTTGCAGGGATCTTTATTAAAGTATAAGTTCTACCATGATTAATTATAAAACTTAAATAATTTCTTCATTAATAGTTATTTCTTATTTGAATATCCTCAAACTATTTAGAATTTATAGAGACGAAATTTATTTATGCTAGTAAATAACTCAATTTTAGACATTAAAGGTGAACAAAATGGTTAAAATTAATCCCTATTTAATGGTAAAAAATGGAAAAGAAGCAATTGAGCTATATAAAGACCTATTTGGAGCAAAAGTCATAGATCAGATGCCTTTTGAAAAGGAAGCGGGAGCTTATTTCGGCTTTCCAGATGATTTCGATTACGAAAATTCTACTATGCACGTGGTTCTCGATATTGAAGGTGCTACTGTGATGTTATCCGATAACCCAATGGGAAAACCTGGCTCTGGAAATGTACAAGTATTAGTGACAGTCGAATCTGAAGATGAGATAGAAAAAATAAATGAAAAAGTACAGAAAAATAAATTTACCATAGTAATGCCTTTAGAAAAGACTGATTGGGGTTCCTGGTATATGATGTTCGAAGACTCAAATGGTGTAGGATGGCAAATTAATTTTCCTGTAGAACAATAAAATCCTATTTTTTTATTTATTTAAGCAATTCTTGTAACAAGTCGCAAATTTTTTGCGGATTTTTTGTAGAGAAAAGAAATGGTCTACCAGATTGAAGAGTCAATTTTACAGCATCTCCGAAATCCGTGTTATAAGCCCATGAACCATCTACTCCGAATCGTATTCCTACTCCACCGTAAGTTTTGAAATGGGCTTTAGTTATATCACATTTAGTTATTTGGTCTAAAGGAATTCTTTTATGATTAAGAATACCATAATTTACTTCAAGCTGATTTTTGGTTAAACTAATTTGTAGTCCTCTATAGTTCCAATACAAAAGGAAAATAATTATGCAGACACCACCGAGAATAAGCCCAATAAATGCCAATTCTATAGGCAGATGAGCAGTGAAAATAATCCCAAGAGACGCAATTAATATAAATACTATTGATATTACTATTTTTACAATCTTTCCGGTGGGGACCCATTCTGAATATAATATTTCATCTTTTTTTTGGAGATTATTTTCTTTAGTTATTTCTAACACCAGCTTAATTTTGTTCCTTTTACCATACTAAGCATACATCAAATTGGATTTAAATTTTTGTATGACCGGAGATGTAATTTTACATAGCTTTACATTAGAAATAATATTTCTCTTTCTTAACCAGTTAAAACTAATATTAATACTCTATATATTTATGAGTCGCTCAAATAATCTTATTCGCTTAACTGAAGATCAAGCTCAAGCG
>JAGXNR010000112.1 GCA_019894875.1 Promethearchaeota archaeon
GTTTTAAATTCTCCCACATCTTTAATTGTCTAAGTAATTCATCATGCTCGTATGAAATTTTCATTGCTAATCGTTTTATACCATAAGATTCCGCTATTTTTTGAGCTTGAGTTAAGAAGCGTCGGGCTGCTTTCATATCAAAAGTTAATAAAGCTAGTTTAGCTTGAAGTATGAAAGTTTCACAAAAAACTAGATATGATTTTTGTTTCTCCGCGATAGTTAATAATTTGGCAATGTAATAATTTAATTCGGTAAAAATTTCGCTATCATTATCTATACGATATTCCGTGAGAAGTATGTCACAAAGATGGATATGAGCTTTTATAATAAGATCAAAATTTATAGTATCAGTTTCTATAAGTTCTTTGAATAATTCCTGAGCTTTTGCTTTATCTCGGATTCGAGAACTTGTTTTTAAAATTAGGGCTTTATCAAATTTGTAAAGAAATTCAATTGTATCATCTCTTTTATGTTTATATATATTTTCCAAACGATGAAAATATTTTTGAGCACGTTCGTTATCTCCATGTTCAACAGCTAAAGTTATTAAACTTTCAATAGGGTCTTCAATAGAAAAAAAACTTTGAGGAATCTGCTCTAAAAGATTTATACTCTCCTCTAAATGTTCCACAGCAAGTTCATATTCACCCATTTCACCATATAAATTCCCCATATTATTTAATAGAATTGCAATATTATTACTACTCTTTATCTTTTTAAATAATTCTAAACTCTTTAAGTTATATTTCAAGCTTTTATCCATTTCACCAATAGATGAATAATATACTCCAAAATAGAGTTGACACAGAGCAATCCAGTAGTGATTAAATTGAATTTCCTTTGCAAGAGATAATGCTTTTTTGATATGCTCCCTAAAAAGATCAAACTTACTTTTTACTCGTCCTAAATAACTCGCCATTATAAGATTAGCCCAGACGATTTCGAATGATTTATCGAATTCTTCTTGTGAATCTAAGATCCACTCTAAAGACTTCTCAACCAAATCTACTTTCCCACCATGCAATCCAACAAAGGCTTTTGTTACACTTAGACGAACTTTTCTTTGAGTTATAATTTCTTTAGATATGTTCGAAATATGCTTTAATGCTGACTCAGCTTTTTCAAAAAGTTTGAATGCTTCCTCAAATTTACCCGCTGAAGCTAATCCAGTGAAAATAAACCATAACCCATCAAAAGATTGGAGCTTATTATTACATTTTTGACCTTCTTTATAAATTGTCTCGCCAAAACTAATGAGATCTTCGCATTTATTATGATAAAAAAGAATTAGACCCTTAAGAAACTGAAAATGACTTTTTTGCTGAAGATTAAGCCCCTCATATTGACTTGGATCGTTTAATAGTTCAAGAGCTTCATTTAACTTACCCTCATCAAATAACTCCTCTGCTCTTGTTAATTTCTTTAACTTAGGTTGATACATGAAATGATCTGATTTGGATTCTAAGCTTATGAAAAAAGTAAGCTAATCATTATTTTAAATATAGTGGTTAATTCTATAAAAAAGACAAAATCTTTGAAATAAATATTAAGGTTTATATAGAAAAAAAAAGAAGTATAGAATGGAGGATCATTGGTTTAGTAGTAGCTTCGTCTGGAAGTAGTTTATCTAACCCAACTCCTCCTTTTTCTATAATTTGATTTAAAATTAATTTTTTTTATTTGTTCTTTTAATAAAAAAAGATAAATTCTGCAGGCCACAGTGCAGGATAGAATGGGTGTCCCTCTGGTTTGGTGAGACCAACTTGGTTCACCTTTACATTTACAGAATCTCCAGCAGCAAACCCTAGCGCATCAACTAGAAATATCCCAGTCCCACTCCCCGTTAAATGTGTAAATGTATCTTCGCCTATTGGATCTGTCCCAGGGGGGAGGAAAAGCTCGGGCCACCATATTTGAAGAAGATTTGGTACGGGATCACCAAGCACTCCGTCATATACGATTATGGTTATCTGGAAGAGATATTCCATTTCTCCTTCAACTAAAATAGTACCGCTGGTACTATTAGCGACAACCATCAATGCTCCTTTTACATGTAAATTCACTTTATACATAATTTGCCCATCTTTCAAATCTTTTTCCAGAACAGAACCAGAGGGTATGCAGTCTGCAATGCTTTGTGGTCCCGATGGAAACCCATAGATATACCATCCATGGGGAAAGATTATTAATTCGGATTCAGGGTCTGCCCAGGCTGCTATATTATCGTTTGTAGCGGTAAAATCTGAAATTGGCCTTGTAATCGATATAGCTAAAACTGATGTCGAAAATAAAATAAGTAAAAGCCCGATTGTTGAAACTGTCGTCAAACTTGTTATTAATTTTTTTTTATTAATTTTGAGCACCTCTTTTTTCTTAAATTTTAGCTTTATCATCGTTATGATGACTATTTATAAGTTGAGATTTAGTTGCATTTATAATTGAGCTTCCGATAGTTCCATGGAATATCCTTTTTATAATGGAATTTCAATGAATTTTGAATAAAATTTTTTTGTACAAGCTAGTTTCCTAATACTTGAGTCGAATCACATAGAAAACATGCGTATAAAATAAAAAAAGTATAGAATGGAGGATTAATGGTTTAAAACTAACTTCTTTTGGAAATATATTTTCAACCCTAATCACTCCAATTCTATTCCCTGATTTAAAATTAAAAAAAAAGATTTATTATTTGTCATGATCAGATTACTGTTATAGGACTCATATTTCCATGTATTTTGTCAAATAGGTTACCACACCGACGGTTGGGATTTCATCAACTAAAATTATAGCACTAGCCCATCCTCCTTCTGGCCAAATATAAACTTCGGGATCTTCACCTAAAAGGTATTCACCTTTAGGGTTTACCATCATCCAAATGGTAACATTTTTATATTGACCTTCCGTATTTGGCAAGGTTACTGTTCCCCCTCGATATTCTATCTCCAAATCTGTATCTGTTGTTTTAATCACTCCTTTGCCCATAACAAACCAGAGATTAATCCACATGACTTCTCTTACTGTGCAATAAAATTGAAAGATGTCGCTTATTACTAAACCATCTTTAAGCTCTCCCTTCATCGAATAAATTTTCTTTCCTGATTCATCATAGATTTTTGTTTGGAATTCTACTTGTGCCACTGAAGGGATGCCGTTATCGTATTCAATCATTGCTTTGATTGAAGTTGTAGCTCCAGCAATATCTAAGTCATCCCCTTTCGCCCGGACCAATACGTGATTAGATTCAGCAGCTAACACTGGAGTTACAATTGTTATGATACCTATTAAAAATAATACCGCGATCAATGCTTTAGTTACTTTTGATTTCTTTTTCACTATCATTTTCACCTAAAATATTTTATTTTATTCAACTCTTTTTTTTAAAATTAAGTTTTATCATCTTTCTGATGATTGATAAAATCTTTAGATTTACTTTATTTATAATTGATCTTCCGATAGTTCCATGATAGCTCCAATCCTTTATGGAAGTTCTATGAAATAAATATAAATAGAAAAGAAACCGATCTATAATTTAGAAAATAAGATTTAGTTTTTGCAAATTATGGGAAGCATAATATATCCACCAGAAAAGATCTATAGCCCTTCCAAGTTAAAAAAGCCAAATTATGACCACATTATTCTGTGGATGTTAAACAATAATAAAACATGTAAATGGGCAGACTTTCATCAAGAACCAATTCAAATTCCTACAGGTACATTATCTAGACATTTAGATACATTAAAACGTAAGGGTTTTGTTGAGAATTATACTAGAGGTCATTACAGAATTACTTCAGAGGGAAAAAAGAAATTTAATGAGCTCTCAAGTACTCTGAAAAAGACACGCCAACTTAATTTTCCTCCTAAAATAATCCTAAAAAGTGGAAGAAATTACTCTCACTGGATTCTTTGGATGGTTTATAATAATAATTCTTGCAAAAGGTCTGACTTCCTTGAAGATCCCCTGTCCATAAATCAATCTTCATTGTCAAAGAATTTAAATTTATTAATCGAAAAGGGATTTATTATCAAGGAGGAGGGAAGATATTTAATTACTCGAGTAGGTAAATCAGAGTACTCAAGGATGCTTCAAAATTATGATCTGGATAGACAGACTATTTTAGAGGAGGAAGGTAAACGAATTGAAGAGAGTACTAAAAAAACTATTCAATTTTTCGAAAAATACAATATTAAAGACACAGATATACAATTTAGGTTTCTTAACAACCTCCTTAGATTAGATTATGAAAAAGTAAAACCAATATTAAAAGATGAGGAAGTTTTTCATAAGATCTTACTTTTTCTTTCAACCAATCATCCAGACGGGTACCCAAGCTTTATTTCTTCTGAAAATTTCTCTAAAACCTATAAAATTAAAAAAACTACACTTGATTATTACATTGACGAAATTTCTGAAGGGAAGATATACAAATTAAGGTTTTTCAAGATAACGCAACCTTCAGGTGAACAATACTACTTTCAATCAGAGGGAACGCTGGAAAGAATGCTTCGAGTAATTACCGAGAATCAAATTAATAAGATATTTTATTTAAATAAGCTATTTTCAAAACCAACGTCAGAACTATCTACAGCAGATATGAATTCCATAATAAATAATATCACAGATAAAAGTTGTGAAATTTTATTTAATAAAGAATTGAAAACAGCAATAAAGGAGTTTTTACCAGAATATATCAATTATCTAGCCTATAAAATTGAAACGAGAAGTAAATTAAAAGGTACTCATGATAAATTAGAAGGGATTATTTGGCAAAATATAACAGATATTTTTCAGTCATCAATCTCTGAGGATTTAGAAATCCAATATGAGGAACAAATAAAAGAAATTGATAAAGAAATAGACTCAAACCCAGAAAACCTTGATTTATATTATTTGAAAATTAGGATTTTAATTTATTTTAACCAATATCAAGATACAATAAAATTATTAGATAGTATGTTAGAATCTTTTCCCGAAAGTGAAAAAGATATCAAAATATTAAAAGCCGCCGTTCTAAAGAGAATGCAAAATATTGAAGCGGGATTAGATATAATTAATGAATTGATTCAAAAATTCCCAAAAGACAATGATCTTATCTGTTATAAAGCTTATTGGATGCAGTATTTAGGCAAAAAAGAAGAATCGATACAAATTATTCAAAAACTCGTAAAAAAAGAACCAGATAATGGAATTTATCAAGATACTTTTGGTGAAATTTTGATGTATTTTGAAGAGTACGACGAAGCAACTAAGAGATTCCTAAAGGCAATCATGATTGGAAGTGATGATTGGTACATCTATCAAACTTATATTAAATTAGGAATTTGCTATAAAGCACTTGAAAATTATGATTTAGCCTTAAAAAATCTTAAAAGAGGAAAGAATTTAACGAAAAAAAACGTGTTAGATGCTGAAACTAAACAGACATGGAACATGATAGCAGATCTTTTTACTAACGAGATTGAAAACAATTTCTCTAAATCAAACATCTAAATTTAAGAATATATAAGGCAAATATGTAGTGGTCTTTACAAGATTTATACTTTAAAAAAATTTAGACTTAAGATATTGGGAAATTTATCAATGATTCTAAAATATTAATAAACCCTCTTCCTATTACTATATTTAAAGAGACCAATATTATTTAGTTAAGAATTTATATGGGACATTAAATGGAAAGCGAACTAAATAAAAATTTTAGGAAACTTGCGCGAGATTTTAAAGGAAGAATAGAATTAATGAAAAAAATACCCGTTGAAACTTCAATATCACTTTTTTTCGAGCTATGCAATTTTAATTTAAACAATTATATAAGAATTGAAAAAGAGAGATTCCCAAATAATTCAATTAAAGAGATCATTATTAAAATGTATAAAATCAATGAAAAAAATAAGAAAAAGTTAACAAATTATGGAATTAAAATATGAAAAAGCTTTTTTCCAAATTATAACGTTTTTAGAGAAAATCGAGAGAGAATTTGGTATTAAATATTATTTAGTTGGAGGAGTTTTAGTGAGTATATATTCTGAGACGAGAACAACTCAAGATATTGATTTTGTTATTGATATTTATTCAGTTAATCATAATATAGATACATATTAGAGTTATTAAAAAAAAATGAATTTTATCCCTTACAAGACTGGACATCAGCTTCAATATTAGCTAAAGATATTCAGTTATTACAGTTTTTAGATAAGCAACAAGTGATTAAATTTGATAATTATATCATTTACCGAAAAAGCCATAGCAAATATAAAAAAATTGGACCAATTGGTCTAAAAAGAAGGATTAGAATCAACTTTGGAGGCTTATAGTGTTGGGTCGCCTCGAGAGAAGACTATATTTTGAGTAAACTTGTATTTGGTGGTTGGCAAGACTATACCGACGCCTTAGGTTGTTGGTTACGTTTTCAAGATGAGCTAGACAAGAATTATTTAGAATTAAATAGCAAGGAGCTTGAAATACAGAGAGAGTATTTATTATTAAAATCAGGAATAGATGATCCAGATGATTTTTTCAAGCAATTAAAAGATTTTTAATAATTTATGTATTTAATCATTAATTAGTTCTTCAGAGATTTCAAATTATACTCTATGTAATATTATCACTTTTTTACTATATAATCCAGTATACATGTACGGCCAGTTGTATGATATTTTCCTTCTAAAATATGTCTCTTTTCTTTATAAATTATCTTAAAATCATTGAAATAATGATTAGGTTCATCATCTTCAAAATAGCTATGGACAAATTCTTCACCTTCATGTTTATGTACGATTTCACCTGATTTCGTTTCTTCTTTTTCATCGAAATTAACATCATTTTTTGAAAGGAAGTTCAGATAGCATAATCCACCATCCATTAAAACACGATAAATTTCATTGATAGCTTGAGCTGTTCCATTTTTACTTAAATGGACTATAGAGAGATATGAATATACGTATCCAAAAAATCTTGATTCAAAGGGTATATTCCTCATATCTCCTTTGATAATGTTTAACTTGATATTATTATTCTTACAAAATTTTTCTGCTTCCTTTATTTGCTCAGCAGAAATATCAATACCATATGTTTCAAACCCATTTTCATGAAAAAAGGCAAGTTTAGGATCTGGTCCACCAGCACCACAATCTAATATTCGTTTAGTCTTAGGATTAGATTGGGTAAACCTGAGAAAGTTGTATAGTGAGGATGGGTAAAATTTTTTAATCATTTTTAGGAGAATTAAATTTAATTTTTAAAATTTCAGTGATAAAATAATTGTTTAAGTGGTTTGTTCCTTTTTATCCTTTCTTTACAACTTCTACTTAAATAAGAATTCTGACATATTCTGTTTTATAAAAATGAGAAGATAATGTTTAATTTATTCATAGTATTTCTCAAAGTATGAATGCGAAGGAAAGGTATCTAGCAATCTTTGACGATAATAAACGGAAAAAGTTAGATCGAGTACCTACATTTGTCCAATATATTCGTCAAGAGTTTGTTGAGTTGCATAAACAAAAATTTGAAAACATAGGGTGCCTTTCCAGTCAGATCTTTCCAGATTTAAGGATGCATATATAATGGGTTTTGAATCTGTTTTTGGGCATGTACATCCTGGTTTAAGAGTTAGTCAGATAGAATTAGAAGATGGGAAAGGTGAAAAAGTGATAGTAACTTGGAATGGGCAACCACCTGCGAAGAAGATGGGATATTACCAACGAGGATTATTTATCTCAATGGAGAATTTACATAAAGTAAAAGAGACGATGAGGAGGGTAGATGACTCTGAAGAAATTAAAAAGATGATGGATTATTATGAAAGAATATCACCTTACATCTTTCCAGTACTTGCTTTCGGAGGGATATTTGATACTCTGTGGCAATCTATGGGCTTTAATAATTTTGCATACCATTATCGGAAAAATTCAAAACTTTATCAGGAAATAATTAAATATTTTGCTGAATTAGCCCTTATTCGAGTTGAATCGGTTATTGAAGCAACAGGGAGTCGTGCGGGGATTTTAAATATTAATGATGATATTGCATTTAAGGGTCGACCGATGATTTCTCCTGAGAGATGGGAACAAGATATCGGGAAATATTATAAGGAAATATGTTCCACAATAACAGATGCGGGAATGATGACTACATTGCATTCAGATGGAGATGTAACTATTATGATTCCAGTTCTGAAAAGAATTGGTTTTCAAGGTGTGCAAGGATGGGAAGGGGGGGCTAACCCTATTATCATAAATGAAAAATATCCTGATTTTGTAATCAATGGATTTGGTGATATCTCCCAAATTATTCCTTTTGGCTCAAAGGAAGAGATTTTCAACCACGTGAAAGAATTAATGGATGCGTTAAAGGAAAATCGTCATTTTATAATTGGCCCGAGTACCGTCATTTATGAAGGTATACCTTTCGAAAATGTGGAATATTTTATTGAAGCATCTAGGCGTTATGGTAAATACTAAGTTCTTCTTTCCTTAACTATTATTATTTGTTTTTACTGAAAAATACACTAATTGAATTGTAGAGCTCACCCAAGTTTTTTTGTTCTCGTTTACATAATTGTCCTTCCTTTGGTGCTTGCCAATTTATTACATATTTTCTCCAATCAGAATCATTTAAGATCTTGGAATGAATTCCAAAAAA
>JAGXNR010000113.1 GCA_019894875.1 Promethearchaeota archaeon
CAATTATTGATTTATCAGTAATAACAATGAATCTCCAAGGTTGACAATTTCCTGCACTGGGTGCAAATCTTCCAGCTTCTAAAACCCTTTGAATAAATGTTTCTGGCACAGGTTTATCTTTAAAGTTTCTTACACTTCGTCGTGTAAAAACAGCCTTTTCGATTTCATTCCAATCAGTTGGGTTTCCTTCAGCATCTTTAGCATCTAATGGCATTTTAGCCGGTAGAGGATGTGGTTCAGTTTTCCAAAATCCATCATCTACATGGTAGCTATCGATTATATTAACTGCATCATTAGGACAGGCAACTTTGCAATTATAACAACTAAAACATGCGTATTCTTCCTTCATTACTGGGAAACCATCTTCTGTTTTCTCCCAACATCTAAATGGGCAATTATCAATACATAATCCACATTTATTACATTTAGATTCATCTACTTTCATAACTCCCATATGGATATCATCCATATTTGGGCGTAAAATAGGTTCTACATCTTCCCATGGCATAATTCTTTTATCCTCTTCAATTAATAACTCTAAGACATAAAAATCGAGTTATAAAATATTAAATTACCACTATTTTAAACTTTATACAATTATCTACAATTAATTTTGCACAAAATAAAATTTGAGTATCGGGATCTCTATATCATAGCTATCCTCATTAAATGATTTTCACAGTTTAAGAGAAAAAAAAATAACTATTAAATTGTATTAGAAAAAAATATCATACATTACGCTTCCTGCTTTTCTATTTGGGGGACATTTTTTCTTTCTGGTACAGCAGATTTGTCTTTATCTTCTCTGAACCATTTTACAGGTCTACGTTCACGAGGTACCATTCCTTCCTGTTTAAACTTAGGGTACCCTATGCATAATGAACTAACACAAATCCATGGAGGTTCAATTCCTAGTTCTTTCTTATAAGTAGGGTGATAACTAGCTCCTGCAGCAAAAAATCCTGACCATGTGGCTTTAAGGCCTAAGGAATTCGCAACCAGATTCATAGTCTGACCACAAATTCCTATGCTTATTTGAGGTGTACCAATTGATCTTGTATCAGCAAGTAATAATATTATCGCTGGTGCATTTAAACTTGGTCTTAATCCTCCTTCACTTGAAACAGAGCCCATTCCTCCATATATGATCCTCGGATCAGCACCCCCTGGACCATCTTTAACCATAACTTCTAAAGCCTTGACAGTATTATCATTCATATAGGTATTATACACATTTTTGAGTACATTAATGGCAGTTTTGTCAATTTCTTTTATCATTTCTTTGTCGGTTATCACTACAAATTTCCAAGGTTGACAATTGCCCCCACTTGGAGCAAATCTACCTGCTTCTAATATTCTCTGAATTAAAGGTTCAGGAACTGGTGTTTCTTTAAAATTTCTTACACTTCGGCGAGTAAGAACAGTTTTTTCAAATTCATTCCATTCTGTCGGATTTCCTTCGGCATCTATTGGTTCAAGAGGCATTTCAGGTGGTAAGGGATGCGGTTCGGTTTTGAACACGCCCGCATCTACATGGTATGAATCAATTATTGATATAGCATCATTCGGGCATGCGATTTTACAGTTATAGCAACTAAAGCATGCGTATACCTCTTTCATAACCGGAAATCCTTCTTCATTTTTTTCCCAGCATCGGAAAGGGCAGTTCTGCATACACAATTCGCATTTGGTACATTTATCCTCATCTACTTTCATAACACCCATATGAATATCATCCATATTTGGGCGTAAAATATCTTTTACATCTTCCCACGGCATAATTCAACTCATCTCCTTAGAAGTTGCTCTAAGACATAAATATTGAGTTATAGGATATTAAATCAGCAATATTTTAAACTTTATACAATTTTTAATAAAATAAAATTTCAATTTGGTGTAAAGAGCTGAATAAAATAATAGGGATTATTAATTAAATTTTCAATGATATTTTTGGATTTTTCATAAACTTGAGGTATGTCAAAATCCCAAAAATTATTAGAGACTTAACACATAATTATTTTAGAAAATAGTAGAATCTAACTTAAGGAGATTAATATTGGCTCGGATATCTGTTGATATGGATTTCCTGGTAGAATTGGTTGATTTTAAGCTAAGATCGCTTAAGGGAGAAATAAGTAAAATTCTAAAAAAATGAGAATATAGCTCATCAAATTTATTCTTAGAACATGCTAAGAATGGAACTTTAAGTGAGGCTGAAGAAGACGCAATTATTCTTAAAAATCTTCAAGATCAAATAGAAGAATTGGCCCATAAAAAGCAAACATGGAAAAGCGATTAATGTCCGCCATTGATAAACTCAATAAAGCTAGACATCTCCTTGAGCAATCCTTAGATGATCTGATTATTTTTCTCTCGATTAATATTGATTTTTATATGATTTTTTTCTGCTTCTTTAAAAATTGAACCGCGCGATATAGATGTAGTTCAAAAAGCATTTCATCTTGAGGAAATTCATCACGCAATTCTTGAATTAGATCTTCTTTTTCTTTTTTAGTCAGTTTTAATTCTTCTAAAAGATTTTCTATATTATATAACATTCTTCATCCTCTATAATTCTGGTGGGGCAAGAATCTCTATAGATTTATACCCTTCTCTTAAATTAATCAAATTTACTCCAATACGAGTTTTCCTTTTAACTAAATGTTTAAAATTCCAGCTAACTAATATATCTAATGAGTGAGCCGATGTTAACGCAATTAATAACGCATCATTCTCATACTTTTTTGGAATTAAACTTTCATTAATATATATTCTTGTTAAATTACTAACATCTTCGGTTATCTCAATCTTCTGACCTTTCTTTAAAAGAGCTTTCAGTTTTTCTTTTAACTTTTCATTTATTATGGCATCGATTTCTTCGATATTAATATCTGAATAATAAAGGTTATACTCCTCAATATCTTTCCAGAAATCTTGCGTTTGTTTTTGTCGATTGAGATCTCTTTCATCAAACAAAGCACTATATACAGATGTATCTAAAAATATTTTTAGTTTTTTCATTAAGCTTCAAATTTTACAGTCAATATTTTCCTCAATCTTCAAAAGATACTAAACAATTGAGACTTAAATATTTTAACTCATTACTAATTTGAGCTAAAATTAAAAAAAAAAAAAAACCATTTTCATCTATTTTACTATTATTCATTAGGTCTTCTGCTTGAATTATTTCCTTAGGCCTAGGATTAGACATCAGATATCAGTGTGAAAGTATTAGATTTAAATTAAATGAAGAAGGGTTTCCTTAAAAGCCTTTACCACTACAGTGTACATCAAAGTAAATCGAGTATATTAAATAGCTCAAACCAACAATTTATTATATTTTATATGACTCATAGAAATTAAAATTTCTAATGGATTTCAAATATTTAACTTAAAAAATTAATAAAATTACATGTTGAAAAGCATTATGAGTAAACAAAAAATTGTGTTGATTGGTGCCGGTTCTCTTACTTTTGGTTTAGGCACCGTAGGTAGCATCTTGAATAGCGAAGTTTTAAGTGGGACAACTATATGCCTTCATGATATTAATGAAGAAACGCTAGAAGTTGTAACTCAAACATGCAAATCTGCTCTTGAAGAAAAGGGAGTAGATTTTGTGATTGAATCAACAACAGACCGAATGGAGGCATTGAAAAATGCGACTTTCATTATAAATTCCATTGAAATCACCCCGAGATTTGGCTTACTCCGGTGGGACTTTGAATTTCCTATGATGTTCGGAAGCAAGCAAATCACGGGTGAAAATGGTGGACCAGGAGGCTTTTTCCATTCTCTACGAGTTATACCTCCTATCTTGGATATTTGCGAGGACATTCAAAAAATCTCACCAGATGCATTCTTCATTAATTTTTCAAATCCTATGAGTCGAATCTGTCTTGCAATAAAAAGAAAATTTCCGAACCAACGATTTGTAGGATTATGTCATGAAATACATAATGCTATTAGATGGCTACCAGAAATCCTTGGTGTTCCTTACAAAAGTATGGATATTAAAGCAGGAGGATTAAACCACTTCGGGGTCATTTTAGAAGCAAAATATCGAGATACTGGAAAAAACGCCTACCCAGATATCCGAAAAAAGGCTCCCGCATTCCTTGATAAAATTAACCATGAAACTGATGTTTCTCTTACGAAATTTATACTGGAAAAGTATGATTATTTACCTTATACTACCGATAATCATTATGGTGAATATATCTCTTGGGCGTGGGAAGTATCAAATTTATATCATGGGCGTCAATTTTGGGAAGGATATGAACGATTTTCAGCTAGTGTATATGAAAGAATGAAAGAGGAGATTGAACGAGGGGAGGGGACCAAACTTGTTAGAGCCGGTGCTGAAAGAGCAATCCCTATAATAGAAGGAATTCTAAACGATGATAATCACCTTGAATTCTCCGTAAATCTTCCAAATGATGGAATTATTTCAAATTTACCTGAAGATTTAGTCGTGGAATGCCCCGCAATTGTAAATAATAAAGGTCTCCAAGGTGTAAAACTCGGAGAATATCCAAAAGGTCTTGCTGCCCTCCTAAACACCCAAGCTGCGGTTCAAGATCTTGTTGTTGAAGCTATACTCACGAAATCAAGGAAAATCGCTTTACAAGCCCTCCTCGCAGATCCTGTTGTCAATAGCACATCTCAAGCAGAAAGAATATTAGAATCGATGATAGACCTTCAAAAAGATAAAATACAAATCGAGTTAGTTTAGTTTTAGTCGTAAACTTGAATTCTCTTATCTATTTGAGTTTTAAAGTACTATAGATCAACAAATTCTTATACTTTATACAATTTTTAAGAATTAAAATTACAAGTAAGTTTTGAAAAATTATGTCATTTGAAACAATTGGAAAAAAAATAGCGGAAAAGAATAAAATTACTCCCACAACCAGTTTTGCTGATTTAGTAAAAACTAAAGCAGAAGTTGTCGGTGATAAAGTTTTCCTAACATTCGTTAGAGATTTTGACAAAGGCATCGATGAAACCTATACATATCGCGATATGCATCTACAATCCAACCGAGTCGCCAATGCTCTATTGAAAGCAGGATTGAAACGAGGAGATGGTCTTTCTATTTATCAAATTAACAGTCCCGAATTCCTTTTTGTATTATTTGCTGCCTGGAAAATTGGAATTTATACAGTACTTGTGAATACAGGATTGAAGGGTGATGGACTACAATACATCGTAGATCATAGTGACAGTAAACTAATAGCAACACATTGGTCTCTACTTGATAATATTCTAAAGATAAAGGATCAACTTCCAAAAATTGAGCATATAATCGTAGATATGAATGAAGCACCTGAAGATTTTAAGTTACCTGATGGGACACTATCTCTTCAAAAATTTATGGATGCATCTGATGAAGATACTAATGTTAAAATAGATCCAAACGATATGGCTATTCTAATCTATACTTCTGGAACAACAGGACTTCCTAAGGCTACTACATTTTTCCACAGAGGTATGTATGGACTTGCTCTCATTGGAGTAATGATATGGGCTAGTAGGATAGCACAACCTGGCTTTAAGCTTTTTACGTGCTTACCTTTATTTCATGGAAATGCGCTTCAATTATGCACTATGCCTGGTTTTTATGGTGAAGTTCCTGTCGTATTATCTAAACGATTTTCAGCTTCAAGACACTGGGACATAGTACGAAAATATGAAGTGACAACTTTTAATACTTTAGGTTCAATGCCACAGTATCTTATGAAGCAACCGCCACGACTAAATGATAAAGACCATAAAGTTATGTTTGTTGGCTCTGCTGCTGCCCCAAAAGAATTAGTAAGAGATTTTGAGGAGAGGTTTGGTCTAAAATTATTTGAAGGATACGGCGCAGTAGATGGAGGCGGTTTCAGTTTAGGAGCTGGAGGTGACCCAAATGCTCCAGTAGGTTCTATGGGAAAAGCACCAGAAGGTACCATTGCAGAAATAATGGATGATGATATGAATATTTTAGGACCAGATACTGTCGGTGAACTTGTTTTCTTAGTAAAGGAAGAAGAAAAAGACCAGAGAAAAGTGAGTTATTATAAGAATCCGGAAGCATCAGCAGCGCGAATCCAAACCGCTTCTGATGGTAGATCTTGGTTTCTCACTGGAGATCTAGCGACTAGAGATGAGAATGGATGGTACTTCTTTGTAGATCGAAAGAAAGATTCAATCCGTCGTCGTGGAGAAAATATAGCAGCATGGTCTATCGAACGAGCAATTAACCTACACGATAAAGTATTGGAATCTGCTGCGTACGGTATTAAAAGTCATCAAGTAGGAGAGGATTATGCCGAAGATGAGGTGATGGTTGCTGTTGTATTACAACCGAATCAAACGATGGAAGCTGAAGAATTATTGGATTTCCTTCAAGATAAACTTGCATACTTCCAAATCCCACGTTTCATTGATTTTGTAGAAGCATTACCAAAATCAAAAGTTCATCGAATAATGAAACGATTCCTTAAAGAACAGGGAGTTTCTGAAACGACATACGACCGAGAAAAAGCCGGTTATGAAGTAAAAAGATAAAGAAATTTGGTATATAGTATTTTTTTTACTATTTTTATTTATTATTAAATACTACTTTAGAGTAGTACTATTTATTGAGATTAGAAATTATGACCAAAAAACCGAATATCATTTTAATCTTTCCCGATCAACATAGGGGTGATATTATAGGATGTATGGGAGATCCCGTAGTGATTACTCCAAACCTTGATAAACTTGCATCTGAAGGAGTTGTTTTTACTCAATGCTTTACCAATTCACCATTATGCATACCGGCTCGGGCAACACTGATGACCGGAGAATATGTAAGTGACCATGGGATAATAAATAATAATATGGAAGCAAGTAGCTCAAGTCAAAGTCATGTCAGAAATATTCGAGATGCAGGGTATTATACTGCAGTAATAGGAAAAACTCATTTATATGAACATCGGGCAGATACGGGATGGAACCATACCAATGATAAAATCGATGTATTAAAGGAATGG
Organism: Promethearchaeota archaeon; assembly: GCA_019894875.1. Next base: position 7,020 of record JAGXNR010000113.1, read on the forward strand.
GGTTTTGAAGATATTCATGAAATCACCGGACCTATAGCTTCAGCTAGGATTAACTCTCCTTATACAGATTACTTAAAAGAAAAGGGATTATTAAAACAACATCGAAAGTATTTAAGGGATTATTCGGCAGAATGGTCACGCGCGGAAGCTAAACCATGGAAGTTACTCCCCTCCCCTCTCCCCTCGGAAGATCAAATGGACAGTTATACAGGACAAAAAGCTGTAGAATGGATACATAATTATAATGGGGAAAAACCTTTCTACCTTCAAATTTGTTTTCCAGGACCTCACGATCCATTTGATTCACCGCAAGAGTACCGAGATATGTACAAAGCTGAAGAGATGCCTGTAGGGATTTTAGAAAAACCAAAACAACCTTATCCAGGTAATATTAATTTTGTATTAAACTGGAGTGGGCTTGATGGGATGACAGAAGCTCAAAATCAGTTTATGAAAACTTTCTATTATGGGAAGATAACTTTAATTGATGAATGGATTGGAAAAATTGTGAAAGCATTAGAAGAAGAAGGTTTATTAAATAATACTTGGATTATTTATACTTCTGATCATGGTGAAATGCTCGGGGATCATATGATGAGTCATAAAATTGTATTTTATGAAGGAGCCTTAAAGATTCCACTTATTATTAAACCCCCGGGTGGCACGAATGGGTGGCAGAGCAAAGGTCTTTCCGATCAAATCGATGTTGCTGCTTCATTAATTGATATTGCTAATGCAAGACCTTTAAAAAACTGCGACGGACGATCTTTAATTCCTCAAATATTAGCCGGGACTCAGGATCAGCATGCACAAAAAGGAAGAGATGTTGTCTTTAGCCAAGTACTTCAATATACTATGGTTAGAAATGAACAATATAAATTGGTGGTAAGAAATCATAATCTAGAACCTGTAGAATTTTATGATCTCAAAAATGACCCAAAAGAATTAGAAAATAGGATTAATGATCCGGCTTTGCTCCAAATTCAACAGCAACTTATAGATAATCATGTAAGTGACTTGCTTAATCGTCCCAAAAATGAATAATCTTTGGATGAAAAATATCAAGCTAAATTTTTATTAATTACGTTTTTATTTTTTCTTTCTTTAAATAAGTGTAATAAATCTCAAAATGAGGATATTAAATAATTAAGAGGGTTAAAAATTGTCTGATTTTAAAATAAACGAAACAACTACATTTAATGATGTAGTGAAAAATAAAGCTGAAACTGTAGGAGACAAGGTTTTTTTAACTTATGTAAGAGACTTTGATAAAGGAATTGATGAAAAATATACATATCGCGATATGCATTTATATTCAAATCGGGTAGCAAATGGATTATCAAAATTTGGTTTGAAAGCGGGAGTTGGGCTTTCATTAATGGAAATAAATTCTCCCGAATTTCTATTTACCTTATTTGCCACATGGAAACTTGGAGGGTATGCTGTGTTAATTAATACTGCTTT
>JAGXNR010000114.1 GCA_019894875.1 Promethearchaeota archaeon
TCTATTTTGACAAGAATATCTCTCTCTTCTCGATTTGCTAAAGATAAAAAACCTCGAAGTTCTGAGGGGATATTTTGCTTTAGATTATTCATTAAAGAAGCAGTGCCTTTTTTTCCTTTTCTTTCTTTATAATAATCTTTATGGGCTCGATACTCTCCTTGTTCATCAATAACTACAACATTAATATGATTTGAGGTTGATGAAGTTGAATGACTCACTCGAACAGTATATAACTTTCCAATCATTGAGTTTCCAGATTCAGATTTATAGATAAAGCTATTTGGATTGTTCAGATCGAATTCAATCTTTTTATCACATATTTTACAATAAATCTCTGTCAACCCAATCTCACCCTACATCTAATCAAGAAGATGAAAGTTTCTATTTTGATATCGCTACCTTAATTATTAAGGAGATTTTTACCAATATTGGTAATCTCATCTAATAAGTTATCAATACCTCTTCCATCTAATGAACAAATTTCTATATATTTTTGAAAATATTTATCTTTACCTACTATGGATTTAATCAATTCATTTGAGATATTTCTTTCCAGATCAATTTTATTTCCTACAAGAACTAAAACCGAATGCCCATTCATATAGTCATTATTTAGATCCATTAGTTCAAGCCAATTATTTATATTTTCAAATGATTCATAAACATCCACTGAAAAGACAAATATATAGATATCAATAGTTTTTATTACCTGATTTCTCATGAGATCTAAAGGATGGGATCCAGGAATCCTTTGTCCAGCTAAGTCAAAACATTGAAATTGTACACCATCATATGCCCAAGTCTCTATTTCCATGAAAGGAGTGCGAGTAATTTCTTTATTCTTTAATTCTTTAGACCCATTTGATTTGCTCACAGAATCCGTTGTTTTCTGAATTAAAGCTTGTACTAATGTTGTTTTTCCAACGGCACCATCCCCCACAATGGTCATACGAATTAATTGTTTTGATTTCTTTATTCGATTTAAGAAATTTGATAATTTTCCCATATTAAAAACACCTATAAAATTATTATTTCTATAGTTAAAATTTTCCCCTGTTTAAATTGTAACTAAGATCTTTCTGTTGATTCAAAGATTTTAAAGTAAGTTTTAAAGATTTTGTACGTGTTAGTCAGAGAGACAAAAGATTAGTCATTTATTTCATTTGATAAAAAAGATTTCTTAAGATATACATCGAAACACAAGTAATGTCTATGAATCCATTGATCGAAGCTGATTATTGAATTGAAATTAACCTCTTGAGTTATTAAATTATTGTGATATTGATATATAATAAGAATCGTAAAATTAAGGAAGTTTATATCTAAACAAGATTTCTATTTTTCAATTTGCAGAACTCATCCAAAATTAAACCTCTCCTCAAATCGAGATCTTAGTATATTGTTCCTTTTCACATTCTAGAAGGGATTAAATAGGTTCAGAGATTTTTATGAAAAATCATCTATAAAAAGAAATCAATAAATAACGATGAGATATTCATATATATAAAATTTTAATATGTAAAAGAGCAGTGAAAAAATGAGTACTAAAACTGTTAGAACAATATGTTTTGATTGTCACTCGCGATGTGGTGTCCTCCTTGAAGTAAAAAATGGAAAAGTAGTTGGAGTAAAGGGAGATAAGGATCATCCTATAAGTCATGGATATATCTGCCCAAAAGGAATGGCATGCATGGAAATAATATACCATCCCGAACGTCTCACGAAGCCGTTAATACGAGTTGGGGCGCGAGGAGAAGGTAAATTTGAAGAAGTTTCCTGGGACAAAGCTCTTGATACAATAGCCACACGTCTCCTCGAAATCCGTGAAAAATGGGGTGCCGAGTCGGTTGTTTTTGGTCAAGGAACAACGAGGGGAATGCCCCCATGGATCCAACGATTTGCGGGACTCTTTGGAACCCCTAATTTTATGACCCCTGGACATATGAGTGGCGGTCCTATTGCATTTGGTAGTGCTATTACTGCGGGATTTGGTTTGCTTGATCCTGATCATGGTAATAGTAAGTGCATTGTTTTATGGGCTCATAACCCTGAAAAATCCTGGCCTGGTATATATAATTATTTTATAAGAAAAGGTCTTAAAGCAGGAGCTAAACTCATTGTAGTTGATCCTAGAGGTACATCCTATGCACGTAAAGCGGATCACTGGCTTCCTATTAGACCAGGAACTGATGTCGCTATGATATTATGCTTTATCAACATAATTATCGAAAATGAATTGTATGATAAAGAGTTTGTGGAAAAATGGACAGAAGGATTTGACGAATTAAAGAAATGTGCCGCAGAATTTACATTGGATCGCGTTTCCGAAATAACTTGGGTGCCTGCAGAAGATATTAAAGCAGCAGCATTTACTTATGCAAAAACTAAACCTGCCTCAATCGGACCAGGTATAGCAGGGGCATGTCAATCAAATAATGCTTTTGATTTCGCACGAACACTCACTATTCTGGCAGCTATTACTGGAAATTTGGATGTTAAAGGAGGAAACGTAAGTCATGTTCCCCCTACATTAGATCGCAGTTGCTATGGCGGTGCTTTTAGCTTAGATGCCACTTTACCAATTGAACAAAGGAAAAAAAAAATCGGTCCAGATAAATTTCCAGGGCTAAATTTTATGACTGTAACTCCAGAGTTGATCTGGGATGCTATTCTTAAAGAGGATCCGTACCCCATTAAAGCTATTGGACTATTTGCTAATAACTCAATGTGCTCCTATGCTAACTCTAAGCATGTCAAGGAGGCTTATAATGCTTTAGATTTTCTATTTTCAATTGATTATTTCCACACACCAACTACAAGAATGGCTGACGTTGTACTCCCTGCAGCTCACTGGACGGAACGAAATGATGTTGAAGATTTACTGATGAAAAACCATGTTTTTTGTCAAGTGAAGGCAGTAGAACCTATTCCAGAATGTCGTTGTGAAAAGGAAATCTTAATCGAACTTGCAAAGAAAATGGGTCTTGAAGGTTATTGGCAAACTGTTGAAGAATCTTTAGATTATCGTCTAGAACCTATTGGTATGACATTTGAAGAGTTTAAAAAAATTGGAAAATATGCTCTTCCTATGGAATACAAAAGGTATGAAAAAGCGGGGAGGTTTTCAACACCAACAGGAAAAGTAGGGCTTTGTCCTAAGCACTTTGAGGCATGGGGTTTAAACGCTGTACCGATTTATAGGGAACCCCCAGAAAGTCCTATTAGCAGTCCTGAATTATATAAGGAATATCCTTTAGTATTAACAACGGGTCGTCGAATTCTATCTTACTATCATTCTGCTCATCGTCAAATTCCTTCTCTTAGAAAAAATGCACCTGATCCAGAACTTGAAATACATCCTGAAACCAGTAAAAACCTTGGATTTGAAGACGGAGAATGGGTTCATCTAGTAACCCCAAGAGGGAAAGTTGAAATTAAAATTAAATTCTTTGAGCACACTCATCCAAAAGTAGTACATTCACCTCACGGATTTTGGTATGGAAGAGAAGATGGGTGGGAAAAGTTAAACATCAATCAAATCACAGACAATGGGCCAAAAGATCCGGTTACAGCCTCAGTTTCCACAAAAGGACTATTATGTCGCATTGAGAAAATGTAGAAGTCAAACTGAGTTATTCTTTTTTTTTTTCATATTCTGATTTGGGCTTATTAAGATGATTATAAAAATTTTGAAGTATGGTAAGTTGGGAAAATAAATGAAGGAAATAGTTACCACTACTAATATAGTAATAATCGGTTCAGGCATAATGGGTAGCGGAATTGCCCAAATTGCATTGTTAACGGGTTATGAGAAAGTCACGCTTAATGATTTAAGTGAAAAAATTCTTAAGAACGCGCGAGAGTTAATAGAATTTCGTATTCGATCTCTCGATACTGAGGAAAAGTTTAATGAATTCATATCCAACGATTTCTTTATGCAAAATGTTTTAAAGAACACAACTTTTGAAGAAATCAGGAACTCCTTTAAATCCGTTGGGATATTAGCGGAGAATTTCACTATTGATGAAATCATGGATCGACTGATTTGTGAGGTTAATCTTAGAAAAGCAGTTTCGGATTCAGATTTTATAATTGAAGCTGTACCAGAGAATTTAGATCTGAAACAAAAGGTTTTCAAGCAATTAAGTGAATACTCACCATCTCATGCTATATTAGCTTCAAACACATCAACGATGAGTCCAACCAAACTCGGTTTAAATATGGATCGACCTGAAAAAGTGATTGGAATGCATTTTCATGGTGCTGTTCCAATTAGGGGTCGTTTAATTGAGATTACAGGGGGAAATAGAACACCTGATGAAACAATAAATCTTGGATGTCAAATTGCTGAAAAATTCCCCAGCATAGCAGGTGATAGATTTATACTTCGTCTTGAAAAGGAAACACCAGGATTAGTAGCTAATAGATTAACTCTTGCGCGTGCAATTCATTTAAACTGGATTTTAGATAATGCATTTGAACAAGGAATTTCATTGGAACAGTTATTAGCAGGTGGTCTACGATTGATAGGGTTAGATATTGTTGGTTTAGACACAATCTATAATACATGGAAATATTTAGAAGAGAATTTATCTCCCGATTTTGCCCCGGGAAGGGTAATAACAGATTTAGTTAGTAAAGGTCATTTGGGAAGAAAAACAGGAAAGGGATTTTTTGAATGGAATGAAAATGCTCCCATCATTAAAGATGTTCTTGTAAATAATAAGACGAAAGAATTTTTAACAGTAAATAGGAACAAAAATTTAGCACTGGCTATCAGAATGAATGAAGCCTGTCGTTTAATAGAGGAGGGTGTTATAAAGGGATATGAAACCATCAATAAAGTTGATGTTATAGAGAACCGTCAATATAAGACATTTGTATTAGGAATAGAGAAATATAAAGAATGGTCAGAGATTTTAGTAAATTTCTCTCAAAAACTTGGGAAACCATATCTAAACCCATGTGATATGATGAAATATGGTAGATTTAAAGATTTTCCTTGAAGTTATCTTGAATAAACTAAAATAGAGCTTTAAAATTATTAAATAAAATATTGAAAAAAAAGTTATAAATTTACAAAAGTCTCTGCTAACTCCCGATAATGAGGAGGACACCCCGCAACATGTATGGAATCTGGAAATAGTTTTGATACTTCTTTTGTACAATCTCCACAAAATAGAAGGACGCCATGGTCTTCAGAAATATCCCCTATTTCTGTTCGTCCAATAAAAAAATCGATTCTATCATACTTTTTGTCTCTTTCCTTTAATTTCTCTTTTAATTCTGGGGTGTAAGCTATTTTTCTATTCATTCGAGTCATGGTCATTTGACATCTTGTGCACATCCACATAGAGGAGTGATGATACATATTTCCAAAAGGTCCAGTACTATGGATTGGTCTTTTAAATGGTTCTTCACATATTAAAGGTAGACTACCTGGTGCTAGAGAAACATCAACTTTTGGTAAGTGTTCTACAAGATCTACGGGGATTCCCATAATTTGACAACTAGCATTATCGACTTCGAACAGATCAGTTCCTCCGATGCAAATATTCAATTTTTTAACCCAGGTTGTCCCAGGATTTGTTGTAGGACCATTTCCTTCTAAGGCAAGAGTGGCATCGCAAATTATAAGCTCAGGTTGTACTAAATTCCCCAATTCAAAAATGCACTCATGTAGATTACTATGATATTTATTATTTTCATCTCTAAAGCCAAGATGGAAATTTCTTTTATCTCTTAAAAGTAGAATTCCTACTTGATTTTTAACACCTAAAGTAACCGTACATATCCCATGAGTTTTCATCTTTGGTAGGCTAATATAACTGTGCGTTTTTAAAATAGAAGGAAGTTTTAATTTATATGGTTTGAATTTCCATTCATACTCATCTAGATCTACATATTCCAAATTAATGAGACTTACTGGAATATTATGATTTTCTTTTAAATCCTCAACCATTTTCTCATAACCAGAGGTTTCAATAAGGCGTTGAAAAGTCTCTTCTTTTTCAGAGAAGTAGCCTGAGTTTTCCCCAATAACAAATTCTTCTATATCAAATTTTTCATTAAGTGCTAAAATTAATCCCGCAGTTACTATAGGGTCAACATCTACAGCATGGCTTGGTGGTAACGCATCAACAACATTAGGCTTCAAAAAAATTCGCGACTTTGATGGGGTATAACCAAGTTGCTCTATTAATTTTATCATTGCTTGCTTAACTTCCTCTAAAGATTCCGGATTTACATCAACTATCGTGATCATTTTATCTTCACTACTTCACAATATATTTTCAAAAATTAAAAGATTCGCACTATATGGATTAAGTTTATATCTTAGTGGTTTAAGAATAAAATTCCTATTTTATTCAAGATTAAAAATTGATTTAAAATCTAGATATAAATTATACTCTTTCTTTCCTTTATCAAGATCCTGAGATGCATTCTTGATTATATTACCTATAGTATTATAATTAAGTTCCATATTGAATGTTCTATCCCATTTCCACCAATTAGGCAATCCTACAAAATGAATATTCCACAAAAATTTATTTTCTTTTGGTGTCCTTTTAGTTATTTCCTTAGATAGTAAAATCCAAAATACAACAAGATTACTTGAGATCTTCTCATTTTTTTCAATCGGTCCCCTAAAGAATTTTCCAAATGCAAGTAACATAAGCATTGCAAGTCCATATTTCATCTGAATTTTGAGGGTCTCAGGTAGAATATCTTCCTTTATCATATCCCAATTTTTCACGTCTGATAGTCTCTCTATCTCTTTATTAACACTCTCTTTTATTTTATTGAAATAAAATTCCTCATTTAAGTAAGGTTTAGTATTAACATATTGGAATATCCGAAGGGCTCCAGCAATTCTCCATTCTAACCATTGTTGAGAATACTCTTTTGCAATCTCTAAAGCCCGTTCTTTATCAGACCAAGAATTTAAGATTTTTTTTAATTTTAAATTAATTTTTTCATAATAATCTATATAGTGATCATAAATACGAGCATAAGAATACCCTAATACATCTATATATGTGAAAATCTCTAATATATCAATAAATCGGTCAAAATTTTGTTCATTACTACTAAGTATATTAAATTCAGAATCATTTATCACAGAATACATTCCATAAAAAGTAGATTCACCTGTATAGATCGTCGCAAATAACAAATGATACTGAATCACTTTTTTTATAAGTATCTCATCAATTTCAGATAGTTCAAATGGTTTGAGCATATTTTGTTTTGAAATTAATGAATAACTTTGGTGAGGATGCTCTTTCTTATTTTCTAATCTTCCGATATCATGATACATTAATATCAGCGGTAAAATTAACGGATTCTGTGAGAATTGATTTAAAACTTTTTCTCGAAGTATGTATAAAGATTCTTCTGATAGGGTATCATGAGAAAACTCCCCATTTTTTATTTGAAAGAATATCTTAAACGATCTAAAAATATGCCTTATTGTTCTTTGAAATTCTTCCGGGTCATTTTTTACCCCTTCCTGAAAAACGGTTTCTAAGTTTGGAAAAAGTGATAAGATCTGATTATAGGCATCTGAAGTCGCAATCTCAGATGAGGAATCAATCCATGAGAGATCTAAACTATCAAATACTATCGAGAGAGGATCAATCATTATTTTAAAACACGTTCTTTTAATAAATGAAAAAATGGCTCAATATCAATATTTCCCCCACTTAGAATTAATCCTACTTTTTTGTCTTTTATCTTAATTTTAACTGAAAGCAATGCTGCTAAAGGAACTGCGCCAGAAGGTTCAACAATAATTTTCATACGTTCCCATAGAAACCTCATGGCATCTATAATTTCCATTTCTGAAACAGTTAGTATCTTGTCTACATATTTTTGGATAATATGAAAAGTTCTCTCACAAATTGAAGTTCGTAGACCATCTGCAATTGTGTTCGGGTAAGTACTAGGTATTATATGTCCTGATTGGATAGACCTTAAGGCATCATCCGCTAGTATTGGTTCAACACCAAAAACTTGGGCTTTTGGGCATAATCCTTTAGTAGCAAGAGCAGTTCCACTCAATAACCCTCCACCACCAAGTGGAGCAATAATGATATCAAATTCTCCTTCTTCTTTTATTAATTCATAAGCAGCTGTTCCTTGACCATTGATTACATGATCATTATCATACGGATGAATTAAAATGTAATTGTTCTTAGTTATTAAGTGATCAGTTGTTCTAGTTCTTGCTTCGAGAGTGTTATCGCAAAAAACTATATCAGCGCCGTATTCTTTAGTTGCATTAATTTTATTTAAAGGGGCTCCTTTAGGCATAACAATTGTTGCTTGAATGTTTAACAAAGAGGATGCAAGTGCGACTGCTTGTGCGTGATTACCACTTGAATGAGTAATAACGCCCCGTTTTTTTTCTTCTTTGGAAAGTAAATTTAAAGCATTGAAAGCCC
>JAGXNR010000115.1 GCA_019894875.1 Promethearchaeota archaeon
TACTTATAGTGATACTGAAACTTTGAATGTTACTATTCAGTTAATTAGCGCTTATAATCACCAAGGATATACCACTGATGTTTCAGATATTGAGATTATACCAATACCACCTGGTCTTGGATTTGAAGCTATTTTACCATACTTAATAATTGCGGGGATAGCTATTGCTGTTGTAGGAGGATCAGTTGGAGTATATCGGGGTGTAGTAGTTCCTAAAAAACGTGAGAAATCACGTATTCTAAAAGAAGTAAAAACAATATTTGATGATGCAATTAATTTAGAGCACATATTAGTATTGTATAAAGGAACAGGCACATGTGTTTATTTTAAGTCATTTGGTTCAGATGAAATTGATCCCGAATTAATAAGCGGATTCATTTCTGCTATTTGCTCATTTGGGAAAGATTTAGTTTGTCAAGAGGAATTGAATGAAATAACCTACGGTGATAAAATGTTGCTTTTAACTGACGGTGAATATATTAGAGTTGCTCTAGTATTGAGTAAGAAGGCATCTATAATCTTACGTCAAAATTTAATGGCATTTATAACAGAATTTGAGAAGATTTATATCAATGAACTTCCTAATTGGAGAGGTCAATTGAATATATTCAGAAATTCTGGGTCACTAGTGGATGAAATCTTAAGCACATCAATTATCTTACCTCACGAAATCTCTTATGAATTCTCTAACGTAAAGGCTTTAAAGAATACCCATTCTAGAGATGTGTTAAAAGTAGCAAATAACTTAATGGAGGCTTCTGAACGAAAGTTCTTTTTTGTTGCAACCCTGCTCAATGAAGCAACTGAAAAAACAAATAAAGATACAGCGGAAATTTTTATGGGAATAAAGGAATTACGAGACAAGAAAATGATGATACCTATAGAAATTAGTACCATTGAAGTACCACAAATTTCACAGCAAGAAATGGCTCTCATCAATCAAAAAGTTGCCAGTTTAGTTAATTTAAACCAGGAAGAAAGACAGAAATTAGTAGAAGATCTTGCCAAAATGGGTCCTGCTGAGAGAGAAGCATATTTTGTCAGTTTAGGGGAACAAGAAATTGTATCGGCTCCAATTGACGAAACACCTGGTACTGCTGTTGTTAACAATATAAAAACTGCTAAAAAGGAGATAAAAAATTTAAAAAAGATTGCAAAAACTGCGAAGAAAGAGAAAAATTATGAGAAGTCGATTAATATTTTCCAGAATGCTGTTAAATTAGCTACAAATTGGGAGTTAATTGGAGAATCAGAAGAATTAGAGGAACTTATCCGTTTAACGAAAATTGAAGACCTCAAGATTAAAATGACAACACTTGAAAAAGAAGCAAAAATCGCCGCGAAAGAAGAAAAATATAATGAAGCATCTCAAAAATATAAGATATCTTCAAAAATAGCTTCAGAAATATTTAAGTTAGGTGGAACTGAAATGACTAAAGAAGTTAAAAGGCTTTCGAATAAATCTAAAGAATACGAGAGATTAATTTAAAATTTTTATTTTATTTTTATTATTCTACATTTTTATTTTCTAACGAAAGTAATTATATATTAAAGCAATAATTTTATGTTCAATTAGAGAATTATTAATATTAATGAATTCCAATAGTTCTAAATCTATAATGTTGTTATAAATGGATTAAATTAAAGAAAATCTATTTATTTTCTTATATATTATTAAACGAGATTTCCAAATAATAAGAGTAAATAACTGTGGGATGACAAAATAGAGAAAAATTTGTAGAAAACAAGATGGAGGGATTAGCAATCTCACCTAAAATTGAAAAACAGATTGAAAAAATCATTTTAAAGATACTGTATGAAGAAAAATCAGTAAAATCTTTAAAAATATTGAGTGATAAAGCTTTAGAGAAAGCTGCTATACAAAAAATTACTATTTCTGAAAAAACAATAAATTTGATAATACATCAAATGAACACTGATGATAAAATCGAATTTACTCAAAAATTAGGTTGGAAAATAAAAATATAGTGTGGAACTGTTTTAATGTGTGTTTAATTCTTTGAAACGGAATCAATCAGAGATTCCACTCTCAAGAATACTAAAAACAGCTTCACCTTCAGGTAAGTGAGGAGCGTCGACTACTTTTGCAATTCTCTGTTCCCCCTTACCTTTTCGTAAGTATACCCGAATAGTTGACCCATGAGCGACAATATTTCCTCCCGCAGCTACCAAAGGATTCCCATAAAACACATCTGGCTTACTTTGGACTTGATTGGTTAGTGCAACTGCTAAATCCGGGTAAATATCACACAATCTTAATAAGTCATGGAGATGAGCATTAATAGTCTGTTGTCTAGTTGCTAATGTACCTCGACCAATATATTCACTTCGGAAATGACCAATTAATGAGTCAATCACAATTAACTTGATATTTTTCTCTTTGATTAGGTTAGCAGCTTCTTTAACTAAGAGTACTTGGTGATCACTGTTATAAGCTCTTCCATAAACGATATTCTTTAGCACATCTTTATAATCTAAATCAAGACCTTCTGACATCTGTATAATCCTTTCTGGTCTAAAAGTACCTTCAGTATCTATATATAGAGCTTTACCCTCTAATCCACCTTTTTCTTTTGGTAACTGCACGTTCACACATAACTGATGCATAATTTGAGTTTTTCCTGTTCTAAATTCTCCAAAGAATTCAATAACGCTTCCTGTTTCTACCCCACCACCTAATACATCATCTAATTCCTGACTTCCTGTTGTGACTCTGGCAATATTTTTTCTATGCTCCCATATTGCTTCTGCAGATTTAAAACCTAATCCTAATAGTTCCATCGAGGATTTAATTAGTTTTTCAACAGTTTTATCACCAAGACCGCTCTCATCCTTGATAATTTTAGGTGGTGTATAAGCAATAGATTCGAGGCTATTAAAACCTGCCTTTATTAGTTTATTAAGTGTTGCTTCTCCCACACCTGGAAGCTTTTTCACTGCTTCTGTGGTATCCTCTACATCACTTTCATTTTCATCCAAAATTAATTCAATTTCTTCCTCTGTTTGAATTTCAAAATCGTTTTCATTTATTTCCTCTTCAATTTCATTGAATGCTTCAACCAATTCCTGCTGATCATCATAATCATCTTCATTAATTTCCTCTTCGGGTTTTTCCATAAGGGCGTATTTGAAATGATCTTTATATATTTTTCCTTTAGTATGCGTTCTTTTACACTCTGGGCAGAAATACGCTTCTCCTTCAATAAAATCGTCTTTATTTTTTATATCTGCGGCTTTAGCCACTTTTTATCACTTGATTAGAATTTTATAGTATTTTTTATACTTTATTTATATTATGCTATAGTTGTTCTGTTCTTTATTTTAAGTAAAATAGAGTTAAGGTTTATAGATTTTTTTTGATAGTAGAATAGTAGAAACGACAAAATTCATAGGATTTTTAATTAACTAAGATTTTGTTATTAATGCTAAGGATTAATTATGGTATTAAATAAAACAATAAAAATTAATCAGACTTATTAGAAGTAATTAGAAATTTTATATATCTAATTGGTGGATTTTTATGAAAAAAAACTTGAAATTAGAATATTATCCAAACTTAGATAAAGATTTACTTTACGAATCAATCAATAGAATTAAAAATAATAGAGATAAATGGGATTCTCCATTTTTTTTTGATACAAAATCATATTTAGATATTGAACAAATTAAACAAACGATTAAACCATTTTTATCTGAGGATATTAAAAATATTATCGTTCTGGGAACAGGAGGTTCTATTCAGACATTACTGGCTTTAAAACATTTATCGCAGAAAAAAATTTTTCCAATTACTAGCTCAAGAGCAGTGGAATTAAAGAAATGTTTAACAAGAACAACTCCAGAAGACTCAATTATAATACCAATTTCGAGAGGTGGCGAAACATTAGATGTGAACTCAACTATAGGAACTTTCTTAAGGGAGGGATACAATTTTTTAGGTTTGTCTTCAACTGGAACTATGAATGAAATTTTAAAGGAAATAAAATGTCCAATTATGGAAGTACCAGATCTTTCTGGTCGTTATGCAGGATCGGTCACTAACGTAGGGATTGTTCCCGCATATATTGCAGGGGTCAACATTGAAGAGTTCTTAAGGGGTTTAAAATCGGGGTATGATAGTTTTTCATCTTATAATAATAATAAAGCAATAGAGTTTTCAGCTTATTTATATAATTTATATAAGAAAGGTTATAAGGTTATTTTTTCAATGCCTTATTCAAAAAATTTAGAGGGAAGTGTTGGATTATGGGTACAAGGTATTTCTGAAAGCACCGGAAAGGAGGAGAAAGGTATGGTTGGGACTTATCAGGAAGCTCCACTCTGCCAACATTCTGTATTAGAGTATCTCTTAGGAGGTGAGAAAGGAGTTGTAATTCCAATTTTATGGACAATCGAAAATGATACACCAGATTTAAACTTAACATCTTCTATTGACTATGTGAACGGAAAAAGTGCACAAACCATAATTAATTATCAAGCTGATGCCACTTTTCAAGCTTTGATTCAGCAAGGCGTTCCTTCTGCGAAGATTTCTTTAAATAATTCTACAGAAGAATCGATGGGCTTTCTCATAGCATTTATTCTATCTTCAGTGTATTATCTTTGTTTGTTAATTGACACAAATTGGGCAAATAATCCTAAAGTTATAATTGGGAAACAAATATGTAATACTGCTCTTAAAGATAATATTAATGACGAGAAAAGAGAAGAAATTCGGAAAGAAATTGCGAAAGAGAAGTTTGCAAATTTCTTCTAACTCAAGGCTTTTTTAAAGTAATAAAAGCATCATATAAAATGTTGATTGCTTTTTTACAATCTTTTCTTTCTATTATTGCAGTAAAATTTAATTCAGAAGATCCTTGAGCAATCGCTAAAATATTGATCTTATTATCACCTAAAGTAGTGAAAACCTTACCAGCTATGCCAGGTGTGTGGAGTAATCCTGTACCTATAACAGCTACAAGAGAAATATCGTTATTAATTTTAATTCGAAACCAACTCTTTCCAAATAGATCTGAGTTTCTCAATAGAAAGCTTACCTTCTTTGAATCCTGAAAATTTATCCCAAATGTTATATTGTTCTCAGATGAACTCTGAGAGATAAACACAAGATCTATGTTATTATCTCCTAAGAGAGAAAAGAGTTTAGAAGCAGTCCCAGGAAGTGGGACCATAGTATCACCCTCAACCGTCACCATTGATATCAGAAATATTGAAGTTATTGCTTTTATAACATTTTCATCTTTATTAATTTCTCTAGTAATTGTCGTAAATTCATCTGAGTAAGGATCATTAAATGATCTAATTTCAGAGGGAATGTTTCCTTTATTATTAACATCAAGACATAAAGGATGTAAAACTTTTGCTCCAAAAAATGCGAGCTCTTTTGCTTCAACATATGATATGTGTTTTATAAGAGAAGTTTTATTAGCAATTTTGGGATCAGCATCTAATAAACCTTTCACATCCTTCCAATATATAACTTTACATTTAAAAGAATTTCTTAATGAATAGGCAAGTATTGCTGCTGTTAAATCTGTACCTCCCCGCCCTAGGGTTGTAATTTTCTTATCATCTTTTGTCGAACCAAAATATCCAGTAACACATAATATCAAATCAAGTTCTGATTTCAACGTTGGAATCAATTTCTCCTTAAGAAGTTCTTCGGTATCATCTAATAATGGCATTGCATTACCAAAATTGTCATCAGTAATGATTATTTCGTTTGAAGGAATGTATTTCGAGAGTATCTTAAGAGAATTGAGATATTGAGTTAGAATAAATGTACTAAGTTTCTCCCCATAGGATATGAAAAGATCTTTTGCATCATCACTCGGTCTAATTAATTTAATAATATGACCCAATTGAGTTAATTCTTCAATATTTTTTTTTAAAAAATTTAATGATTTTTCATATTCAGGAGTTTTGGAATCAATTATACGATCTATTAATTCTCTATGAATAAAATTTACTTCATTAAGGATGATATCACAATCAGGCTCCTCCTTACAAGCCCGATTATAGAAATCGATTAGTTTATCAGTTATATTCTTCATTGCGGAAGCAACTATAATCAATCTTGAATTCTCGTAATAATGTTTGATAATATCTTTAGTTTGCGAATAAGATGTAGCATCTTGCAAACAAGAACCACCAAATTTCAGAATTGTAAGATTCTTACCTTTTTCTTTTAAATTGATCACCAAAGACTCTTTTTTTAAAAATAATTTTACCTTTTTATAGAATAAAAGAAAATAATAAACTTAAATATTAATTAAAAAAGATGTTAGAATTATCATATAAAAATATTAGAAAATCTAAGTGAAAAACAATGGTAAAATCATATAAAATACCCTGGGCAGTATGGAGAGAACCTGAATATCTAGAATTAACATTCCCGGAATTGTGGGATGTTAAATTATGTAATATGAATGGATCTGGTGTTTCAGAGCTTTCTGGGACCGAGATTAAAGATTCTATTGTGAATCCTATTGGTACATCGAAGATATCAGAACTAGCAGTGGGTAAAGATAATGTTGTAATTGTGGTTGATGATATGACAAGACCTACACAAATTTCGAGAATTCTTCCATACGTTCTCGATGAATTGAAGATCGCAAATATAAAAAGAAATCAAATAACAATTTTGCTTGCAATAGGAGCACATAAACCAATGAACAGGCAAGATTGCATTCTTAAGCTGGGAATAGATATTGTGAATGAATATAGAATTGAAAATCACCATCCCTTTGTAAATTTAGAATATTTTGGGGAATCTAAAATTGGGACACCAATATATGTAAATAAAACTTACGCTAGTGCAGACCTAAAAATTGCTATTGGGGGAGTAATACCTCATCCACTTGCAGGATTTGGAGGTGGAGCTAAAATAGTACTACCAGGTGTATGTGGAATAGATACTCTTGAAGCAAACCATAGAGGAAAAATGGGTAAAATAGGAGAAGTTACCGATACCCGTCGTGATATCGAAGATATTGCTGAGAAGGTTGGTTTGGATTTTTCTATTAATATTATACTAACAGAGACGGGTAAGGTAGCTAAAATTTTTAGTGGATACTTTATAGATGCTCATAGGAAGGCAATGGAATTTGGGAAGCAATTTTATTCAACAAAAATTACTCAAAATAACCAAATAGCCTTTTTTAATTCGTTCCCAGAAGATTCGGAATTAAATCAAGCTCAATATAAAGGTTTTAATTTTCTGAGGACTGCACCTGAAGATTTCATTGATCAGAATGGGGCTATAGTCATAATGACTTCTTCATATGAAGGACGAGGTTATCATAGCTTAGTGGGTGAAACTGGAGCTAAATTGTACCATAATATAGGGAATAATACACTATTTTGGAATTATTATATAAAGAAAAGAGATGTATATCTATTTTCCCCAAATGTCAATGAAATTGATAAAAATCATTATTTTCCTGAATCCGTAAAGCTATTTAAAGATTGGACTTCATTAATTCAAGAATTAGATACTAAATTTGGTAATTCTCCCAAGGTTGTAATTGTCCCTAGTAGCATTCAAATGTCGGAATAAATTTTGCATAAAAAAAGGTATTTATGCTTAAAAAATAGAGATGAAAAAAGTAGAATTACTTGCTCCTGCTAAAAATTTAAAAGCAATTAAGGCAGCGTCCAGATATGCCGATTCTGTTTATTTTGGGATAGCTAAAAAATTCAATATGAGGATGCGTTCAGAAAATATTGCTTTAGAGAATTTAAATAAAGTAGTGGATTTCTGTCATAACAACGATTTAAAGGCATATTTAACAACGAATATTTTAATGTATGATAATGAATTGGATACATTAAGAGAAATCATTGAAAAAAGCAAAAATGCCGGCATTGATGCTGTAATTGTTCATGACTTTGCGGCAATTGAGATTTCAAAAAAGATTCAAATCCCATTTCATATTTCTACTCAATGTAATGTTTCAAACTCTTTATCCGCAAGATACTATGAAAAAATAGGGGCTGAAAGAATCATTTTAGCTCGAGAATTGTCCCTCGAGAAGATAAAAGAAATTAAGAGAAATTTGGCACAATCTGAAATCGAAGTATTTATACATGGTGCGATGTGCACCTCTGTTAGTGGAAGATGTTATTTTTCGCAGGACATTTGCGGTTCTGAAGAAAAATCAGCAAATAGAGGTAATTGTGAGCAACCTTGTAGAAGAAGATGGTGGCTTCGTGAAGAATCTGGGGAAGAATATTTATATAATGGTGTAAGGTTTTTAAATTCAAGAGATCTATGTACAATCGCATATATACCGAAACTTATTGAGGCAAAAATCGATGCATTCAAAATTGAGGGTCGAATGAAGCATCCGCATTATGTGGAAGTCGTAGCTAAAACATATCGAGAGGCCATTGAATCATAT
>JAGXNR010000116.1 GCA_019894875.1 Promethearchaeota archaeon
GGTTTGTTCTACTCGAGCTGATGAAATATATGTAATGAGCTTTTTTTAAATTTAGAAAAATCTTAGCTTCCCTAATAAATTCAACCAATATTTCAAACCCCTTAACCCCCCCATCCCAACTATGATCAATCGGCATTTTATTTTTGTTCTTATTGATTAAAGTTGAAGAGGGTAAATATGGGGGATTAAATATAATAATATTAAACGAGGACTTTAAGTAATCTGGGAAAGCTTTAAACAAATCTGATTGAAGGAAGATAATTTCATCATGAAAACTATTTAAAATTTCATTACTTTTAGCGCATGATATTGCACCATTTAAGATATCAGAAGCAACAATTTTCGGATTAAAATTTTTAGTTTTTGATTTAATGTATTGAAAAAAAATTGCTAAGATTCCAGTTCCGGTCCCCATATCTAAAATGTATTCAATTTCATTTACATCAATCCCATCAAAAAGATTTTTGTTAAGAGAGGTTTTAAAATAATCAAGTAAGAGATAAGAATCATCTGATGGATAGTAAACATTCTCAGAATCACATTCAATTAAAGGATTAGGTATGAAGGTAAATGTTATCACATCTTTGGGTGGGTTTAAGAGTAAAATAGTTTACTTATTTCAATAATATCTTCGTTTTTAAAATTAAAGATTTTTTTATTTTCATAACCACTTTTACTTAAAATCTGGAGAATTTTATCCTTTGTAAAATTTGTTTGCTCACTCGCTTTAAAATAGTAGGATATAGCATTAACTATATTTTTACCTTTGTATGGCATGATTCCTGCTACAAATTTTAGAAAAAAAGTTCTAGAATTCACATCTGACAAAAATGGATTTAGTATTTCATGGGGAATGATTTTAATTAGAAGAATATCGATTTTTGGAATGGGATAAAAACTTCCACGCCGGATATTATATTTGGCGATTGGATTCATAAACGCGTTTAGAGTAACACCAATTCTTGAGAATTTTTTATAATTACTTGACAAAAAAATGCGGTCTCCTATACTTTTTTCGATTGTTAATATTCCTGAAGGAGGATTTTTCTTGAAAAATAACTTTTCTAAGATAGGGCCTGTTATCGTGTAGGGTAAATTCGAGACAACCTTATCATGATTGGGAAGGCTAACTTCTAAGATATCACCGTTAATTATTTCAATATTTTTATAGATAGAGAAGACTTCTGAGAGGTATCTACTCAACTTAGGGTCAATTTCTACAGCAATAATTTTCTTTGCTTTTTCAACCAATGATTCTGTTAAAGCTCCTAATCCCGGCCCTATTTCTAAAATGATATCTTCTCTGGAAATTTCGGACGTGGTAATAATTTTTCTTACTATGTTTTTGTCAGTTAAAAAGTTCTGTCCTAAATGTTTTTTAGGTTTTAAATTCAATCGGTTTAGGGTCAGTTGTACATCTTTATAATTCATACTCTTTATTCATATTTTTGCGTTTTACTAAAAAGATAGTATTTTACATCTCGTTGAAGTTCTTTGATAATTCTTTGAGCAATAATTTTAGTGGGGGTGGAGATACTCGTTCTGTCTGAAATATCTTGAAATGTTACAAATTTTTGCCTTTGTCTTGTTTCAATGATTTCCCACATAAGCTTTTGTCCTATTCCCGGTAAAAGCTTTAATGCATGCATCCTAGGAGTTATTGATGTGGAATTATTAAAAAAATTAATAAATTCTTCCTCATAGTTTAAAACCTCTTTTTCAAGAATAGGCTGAATCATTGCTTTGGAAGTGTTAGTTAGCTCATCAAAATTAATCTTTTTTAAAACCTCTCTTAATTTATCCTCGTTCAAAAATTCCTCATAAGTTTTTTTTTCTTGAACTTGAATCGCGGAGTTTTTATTTACCTTAACTTCATAGAGTACAAAATCAGGAAAAGTAAGAACCTGAGCTATCGCTTTCTTAGCCCAACTTGGTCTGTCTTCTTCGGGATGGCCATGCATTAAAAGATCTAATATAACAATTTCCCGAAATTTCTTTATAAACTGTTTTTTCTTTTTTGGGCCATCTCGATAACCTCTTCTCCGAGGTGGACCTCTGTATCGATCTCTTCGTTCCATCATTACCAAAATTTTGATTATTTACTTTTCTGTGAACCATATTACAATAATTTTTTTTTTAAAATACTCAATGATTTAGGGTAGTACATTAGAACTTAAAACAACTTAGACTTATAAATTCTTCGTAATTTAAGATGATTTGATGTCTTCTAATTCTTCTAAAATTATTTCTAATTGTTTATTTGTAAATGTCTTTCCAGCGAAGGACTTTTCAAGAAAAATTCGCAATTCCATAAGCGATTGAGGGTTTATGTTAATAATATTAATTGCATAAATTTCTTCAATCTCGTACTTCTCCATAAGAAAATCTTTAATTTTTTTTGCTGTTTTGGCATCCATTTTGGCAAATTTATTTACATAATTATAGGTAATTTCTTGAAAATGCGACATTCCTTCTTCCTTGTCAATTTCTTCCATTTGTTCTTTTACATATTCCATAATTTCTTTGACTTCTGGAATTGATACCGCTCGTTCATCTTTTTTACGTCCAGACATTATATAACCTATTAATATTATTTGTAATAATTTATTTTACAGAAGTAGGGTTTAATCTCAAGTGTTCTCTCCCAATTATTAAGGTTTTCTTAGAATTTCCTAGTTTAACCTCAACTATGTAGCAACGCCCTCTTTGACCAATAATTGTACCCGTTTTTCCATAGTGCCTTCGGTGAGGAAGTCCACGTTTTTGAACTGATGGATCTCCTATAACGTCGACTTTGTCGGAAATATTGTAATCGATTAAATATTTTTCAATTGATCCAAGCCCTCTATCTCTAACTTTCTTTCGATAGAGTGTCCGTGTCTTATTTCGATAACCTTTATGAATTGTGATATTAGAACACCATTAAAATTTGTAATGAGTGAATTTATGAATAATAACTTATTTATTTTTTGATTTTAGGTGGGTGAAATACGTCTATTTATTTTAATATACAATTTCTAATACATCTAATTCCCTACAAACTAAAGGTAATTCAAACACATATGAAAAAGAAGGAGATGTACGACCACTATCACCGTGTATTAATTCTTTTATGTAAGTTCCACCTTGGGTTTCAATAATAAATTCAAATAAATTAGAATTAATATATTTTCCTCCTATTTTATGAATGATTTTCTTTCTTACTTTATCAGCGCGCCGGTGGGATACTCTAATGGGTGTTCTTTGATTAATTTCTTTGTTTTCAAATGTGATTTTTAACTTCTTTACTTTTTCCTCAAAATTTTTTTTAGATATCTTATTTTCAGTTTCAGTTAGTGCTCTATAAACTTTTTTGGTCTTAGATGCCTCACCTTTCATGTAGATGACTTCCTTTTTATTGCTTAATCTTAGATTTTGGATTTTTACTTTTTTTTTATTAGTTTTATTTACTGTTTTCTCTAGTTTAATTAGATTTAAAGTACGGATCTGAGGATTTCTCAATTCAATAATAAAAGGTCTTCCTTCACCTAACATTTTCACATCAATATCTTCTCTACCAGCACCGTGAAATTTGGAGTCCGTTGCCTTTGATTCTGCAACGAATTCTGGATTGATTAATTCTTCCACACTTGTTATATATTGCTTTCCAGAGAAATTACATAATTCGCATCCATTTCCCATGCAATTCCTGCATGACCAATGTGTTTGTGGAATTCCTCTTATGAACTTATTATATCTTCCATAGATAAAAAGAGATTTAATTTTTAATTCAATCAAAGAAGATTCGAAATCAAAAAAAAAAACTAAATTTATATCTGGAGTACTGAATTCTGGGGGCTTGTTAATTTTTAATGATAAAAATTTCCCAATTTCTCGATTGAAATGACTTTTAAAAGATTCCGCTTCTAATATCTCGAACTGGGACTTTAACTCATCTTCCCGATTTATGATTTGAGAGTCTGGAGAAGATCCTACTAAAAAGTTATTAAATTCAATTCCGTTAAGGACATTTATGGCTTCTTCCCCATATATTTCAATTTTTGAAAAGATCCCTTGACATAAATAACATAATTGAGTTGTTGTCAATGGTGAGAATTTTATCCCTTCATTTTTTAAAACTTTTTGAGCAGGTGTAAAACTAGCTCTTTCTGCTAATATTTTCAGGTTAACTAATGCAATTTTTTGGTGTTCATTATTATTTGATAAAAATTGTTTATGATTTTCCATAGTTAAAGAAAGTAATAAAGAATTTCCTCTTTCTTGGTTTGTTGTGTGTGACCCTAATAAAGAAAACATTCTACCAAGACAATGAACACAGAGGTAATATCTATTGTAAATTTTTAATACTATATCAAAAATCATTTCCACTTTAATATAGTATTTCATGATTTATTGATTTTATTCAAGAAAAGCAACTTTCTAAAAAAATTTAAAAAAAAAAGATTAGATTTTTATGAAGAAATATCCTTTTTTTCCCAATCAAAATCTAATTTAATATATTTCTTAGCGTAAAAGTACGATATTAGTAGAATAACAGAAATTATTGGACCAAAAATAATTAATCCACTTGAATAGGAAAAATCTCCTGTAGGGGATATATTTGGTAGGGAAAAAATAGCACCAATAAGAAAAGCTCCAACAGCTTGGAATATGTTAAGAATTATTGAAGGAAATCCCGCATATATTCCAGCTTTCATTTCTCCAGTTGATTTTTCATCATCTTCAGCTATATCTGCATATAATATGTATGGGAACAAATACCACCCAGCTAAACTCGTCGCAACTACAATAATAAAAATTATTCCAATTATTAAATAAGAATTCATTGGGATTAAACCAAGTAGTGTTATCGGTAGAGAAACAACTGCTAGAAGAAAAACATATAATAATGTCTTCTTTTTACCGGATTTCTCTATCGATCTTCTCCACATATATAAGAAAATGAAAATAGTTAACACTAGACATATTGCTGCGATTAAATAATCAATTAGTCCAAGATTTAAAGCATCATTAAGATATTTCAACATTCCTGTACTTAGCATTGACCACCCTAACCCGGAAATTCCCACCATTAAAATAACAAGCATGAAATTTCTATTTTTTACAATAGTCTTTAAATTTTGTATTAAATTTGATTCAATCTGATATTCTGGTTCTTTAGGGATTTTAAAAGCAATAAAATAGAATAATATTATTATTAGAATTCCAAAGATTATAATAGGTATCAAAAAATCATATGGAATAGCAATGTTTACATCTCCCGCTGTTTCTATTGCACCTATATATTTAGTTAAAATTAACATGGAAAAAATTGCCATAGTAGCATTGCCAACCCAATTAAATATATTTTGAAATTGAGAGACTTTCGGTCTTTCTTCTATAGGGAATACTTCTGCCATCCATGCTTGGTATGGAGTAGTTACTGAATAACTCATTCGAAATAATATCTCCCAGACTAACATCCAAATAAATAATGTGTTTTTTTCGGTCAGATCAATTACTAATGCGGGTAATAGTAAAAAAATTGTCGAGATAGCTAATATTGGGGCAAAAACTATGATATATGGTTTTCTTCTACCCCATCGTGTATATTTTGCATCACTAAGCCATCCAAAAAGAAATTGGAAAAGGGCAATTGTTAAATAACCCATCGATATTGCAAATCCCGCAAGAAGTGGATGTAATCCGTATCCACTAGTGTAAAGGGTGAGTAAAGCCCACCCCTCAATACCGAGTACAATTGAAGTTCCTAATCTTGGTGCTCCAAATAATACTTTTTTAAGATTATTCGTACTTTCCCTTTTGATTTCATCAGTTTCACTCATACTAATTCACATTCAGATTTATATAATTATTTCAGTTTTTTGAACGTAAGTTTTATTAAAGATAGATTAGCTCTAACTTTATTTAAAAGTTTATCAAGTTTAAAAAGAGATGAGTAAAGAACAGGAGAGATTTTTTAGGTTGTTATTAAAATTATTACACTTATAGAATGAAATTTAATCTTCATCCTCAGACCAGCCAAGCTCTTTTAGTACGGAACCTAATGCTTCAGATTCTTCTTCTAATACAAATTCTGTATCATATTCTGATGCTGAAGTTTCTATATCAAAATCAGGAGGGGCTAATTCTTCTAAAGAGGGTAAATCACTCAAAGGGGGGATTATTTCTTCTGGCGGAGCTTTTTCAGGAGGTGGTAGTTCATCTACTGAAGCTACTTCATCAGTAGCAGATCCTTCCTCAATTTCCATTGGAGCATATTCATCAAGAGGGATCGGTGGAACCTCATCATCGTATACTTTAAACTCTGGTTGAGATTCAGAGATGGGGCTTTTCTCGATTAAAGGTGAGGAGGTTTCGATAATTTCAGCTTCTTTTACTTCTTTCTCAATTCCAATTCCAATGGATTTAGGGATTGAAACAACATTTGTTTCAGCAGTGGCTTCAAGATCCTCAAATTCTTCGTCTTCTTTTTCCCAATCATCTAAAAAGCCTAAAAGATCATCTAATGCAGCTTTATCTTGCTCAGCCGAGGGTTTTTTTATGAATGAAACTCCTTCCTTTTGTTTCTCGATTTTCTCTAATTCAGAAGATTCTAAAGAAAGGAACATTTCGGTTTCTTTATCCCCGGAAATCAATTTATTCAACTTTCTAGCTACTTCTCTTAAATAACCCAGATAATAACCAATTCGATAAACTGCTCTTAATCCTCCAAATACAATAAATTCATCATTAATCGCCATTAATATACCATATCCAGAGGAGTTGTGCAAAAGGATTTCCGTCAAAGCTCCGTGATCGGTCGATTGATTTAATCTTAAGCCTAAGTCAATTAATGCTGTACTTGAAGCTGATGTCGCATCTGCGTCTAATTCTGAAGAACTTGAAGTTGCTACCTTCATTCCCACCCGATCCAGAATAACTAAATTTTCTAAATCAGTTTTATTTTCTTCCTCTTTTAAAACATACATTATTTTTTCACTGATATCTGGGGGAATCGATGACATTTTATATGACTCACATGAATTGAACAAGATATTTATATTGAGATTTAAGTATAGATAGATTGTTTGTTTTAATATATTTTTTCTTTATTATATTAGAAGTACTCAGATAAGTTCATTTGAGTTGTAGAAGGTTGTTGCATCTTTTCAAAAGAATAATCTGATAAATTAATTATAATGTTTCTAATTTTATTTACAACATCATCGGGGTTTAGATTTTCGGTATCGATAGTAAATATGTTCGTTCTAGCAGATAAAAACTGCTTGTAGTAAGAGAGAATTTTTAGCAAATAATTTTTATCATCTTCATTCCACTCCTTACGGATTATATCTAACGATCCTCTCTGCGTTATTCTTTTTAAAATTGTTTCAGGTTTTGCTGTTAAATATATTATATAATCCTCTTTCCATTTAATGGATTTATAAGTGTCGAGGATGAGGTTGTAATCTTTTTCTTGAAGATTTAAGCTTTTTGAATATACAAGCACGCATAAAGGTGTTCTGTCTAAGATTAATATTCTCCCATTATATTTATTATCAAAGTTAAGAATATTTTGATTTCTGTGAATGAGTTGCTGTAGAAAATGTAGTTCACTTCTAAATCCAATCTGTTTATTGGAGGAACCAAAAGGAAAGGGAGGATTCTTGACATACCTCTCAGGAAAAAATTTAAATTTATTGTTATCCTTCACATTTTTTTTAAAGAGATTGAAGACCGTTGTTTTTCCTACACCATGAGCACCTGCAAGAGATAAGACAATGTTATCTTTTGAACCCTTATTCCTATAAAAAGTTTTACTCAATCCTTTTACTCCTATCTAATGATAATTTATCGTGCAAATATAAATATAGTATTTAGTAGTTCTAGAGTTAATTGATTTTCCTAATTATTAAAATTTTATATTGAGGGGGTAATGAAAAGGAAAAATTATAAAAAGATTAAGGCAACTATAAGAATATTGTATAAGATATTTGTTACAAGGGTACCATAGATATTCCCATTTGTTATTTCAAAGATAATCCCTATGATTAAAAAACCAATAAAATTTAGAAAGAAATAAATTGGACTGGGATATAACACTAACATCAAAATGGCATATGCTAAAGCTACAATAATAATTATATATATTTTATTTTTAAATTTCTGCTTTAACGCGTTATGTAATACGCCCCGATATACTATTTCTGTAGAAAATGTTCCAACAACAATTAATACTATAAGTAAGAAAACCCAAATGAAATCAGCATCTCTAATTATCTGGTTTTGCATTACCACATCTGAAATAACACTTGATAAGTCTAATCCAATTTCGGCTAGAATGTTAATTAAAGAACTATAAAGAAAATCAAAAAGAATTAAACATACTGCCCCAATAGCACCAATAGCAATACTCAATAATAT
>JAGXNR010000117.1 GCA_019894875.1 Promethearchaeota archaeon
GCTTTTGCAGGACCTGAAGCAGTTATTGGACAAATTCTTCCTGGAGGAAGAAGACTTTGGATTCTTGAATATTTGGTTGATAAAAAAATACCAATATACCCTAAGGCAAAACTTTTAGATGTTACTGAAGATGGTGTGAAATTTCTTGACGAGAATCAAAAGGAACAATTTATCGAAGCAGACACTCTAGTTTATTGTGGAGCCCGCATTTCAAATGGGAAGAAATTACAAGAAATATTTGAAGGTGCCGCACCAATAATCGAGCTGATAGGAGATTGTAAGAGTCCTCGAGACATTCAATCTGCAATGTCAGATGCTCAAAATTTTGCCCGAGGATTAAAATAATTTTTTTTTTACTTTACTTTTTTCTGAATACTTTTTATAATTTTATTAATTGAGATTACTGCATTGATAATACCGAGTATAAAATAAAAAATTTAGAAGTTATAAAAAAATAAAATAAAAAGGTATTTTATCACTAAAGAATATTGAAATAATTAAATAGCACGTGCTAGAGTTTGGGCGTCTTTTATTGCCGCTTGAATATCTTTTGGTGTTTTACAATCCCCAACAAACTCTACTTTAAATCCTACATCTTCGAACTCTTTTTCTAGAGTATTTTTTGGTGTAGTTCTACCGCCAATATGAACTAATGTCTCCGCTTTAATTTCATGTTCTTTTCCTTCAGAGTCTTGAATTATTACTGCTTTCTCTGTCACATCAATTAGTTTTGCTTCCTTAAATTGTGGGATTTTATTATCCTTAAAATACTGATGAATCCAAGTAACCCTGCCTGTAAGTCTTGCTTGGGTAATTATTCCAGCTAAAATTTTTTCCGACCCTGCTATTGCTTTAATATTATAACCTTGTTCTCTTAAAGTTATTGCGGTTTCTGCGCCTCCCTTCCAATATGTATCCAACCCCCATATTACTACATCTTTACCGATTGGTTTGCTTTTTGATATTGCTTCATCCTGAGTGATAACATTTGGGTGATCTTTGTATTTCACAGGAAGCACTGCTTCAGTTCCTACAGCAAATACTAAAACATCACAATCTAATTTCTTTATTTCCTCAGAAGTTAATTCTCTATTAAACTGAATCGGAACATTTAGTTTCTTTAGTTGAATTTTTTGGTAATTAACAATATTCATAAATTGTTCTTTCTTGTATTCTGCTGCTAGTATATGCATTAATCCCCCTACTTTATCTGATTTTTCATATATTTCGACATTATGACCTCGAAGTTTCGCAATCAGTGCTAATTCCATCCCCGCAATTCCTGCGCCCAATATAACGATCTTTTTAGGATCTTCTGTTGGTATAAGTTCTTTATAGGCATGTCTTTCATATGGATTAAGAACGCATACACCACCACATCCGATTTGACAACCAATACAATGCTTAATATCATCAGTGCGTCCACTAAAGAATTTATTAGGGGTTTCAGGATCAGTAATTAATTGTCGGCCCATATAGATTATATCTGCTTTCCCTTCTTGGATAAACCGGTCTGCCATTGCAGGATCTACAATATTTCCAACACCTATTACAGGAATGTTCACAACTGTTTTAATTGCTTCAGGATAATGAATAAAACCACCAGGTGGAATATAAGTGGGAATATTTATCCCTTCAGGCTTCCTTACTTGTATTCCTTGACTGACATCTATACAATCTACACCTGCTTTTTCAAGAAGTACCGCAACTTTCTTCTGATCTTCAACTTTTAAGCCATCATCTAAGAGCTCTTCGGCAGAAATTCGTACAAAAATTGGATGATCCCCAATTTTATCTCTTATTTTTGCAACCGTTTCCCTAACAAACCGCGTTTTATTTTCCCATGAACCACCGTACTCATCTGTTCTTTGATTATAATAAGGCGATAAAAAGTCGTGGAATAGAGTACCATGTGCAGAGTGGACCTCAACGTAATCAAATCCTGCATCAATAGCTCTTTTAGCAGCAGCAGCAAATCTATTACCTACTCCGTCCATTTCTTCTACGGTAATTTCATGAATTTCTTTAAATCCTGTTTTTGCTAAATCTTCGCGCCAATTAGGGTTTATCAGGTCATAAGCAGAACTTGCCACTACAGGATCTACTTTAGAGGGGCCCCATACAGGCATAGGGAATTTCATAATGGCAATCATCATCAATCCAAGAATACCCCCGTGTGCAAATTGGACGCCTATTTTGGCACCATATTCATGTATTTTATCGGTAAATTTTTTAAACTCGGGAATATTCGCATCTAACCCTAAACATGGCTGAATTGGATTATTCATAGGATCAGTTGAAGTAGCTTCGACTGTAATTATTCCAGCACCTCCTTTTGCTATTGGTTCATAAACATTGTAGAAATTCTTTCCAGGAACACCATTTGAGATTGAACCAGACATCATAGGAGGAAATCCCAGTCTGTTTTTAATTTCCATATTTCTAATTTTTAATGGATCTGTTATTCGTGGCATACTTTTCTCACTTTTTCAAAATTTTTTAATTATTTAGTCTATCCACTTTATTTAACTTAAATTTTATTGTCGATTGATTCAGTTCAGTCAGTCAAGTTTGAACTATATCGTATTAGACAATTAAGCTATTTTTGGTTAAAATATTTCTTAGAAGATAAAATAATAACTTTTTTTTAGAGTTAATTTTTCTTTTCTTTATTAAAAAATTATTATAATAAGCGAAAAGTGAGATTTTAAAAATGCCAAAAATTTCAGATCCAATTACCATAAGAAATATGGAAGTAAAAAACCGATTTGGATTCCCTCCCATGGTCTCCGGATCACATGACGGAGAAGGACGCCCTACGGAAAGAGCCTTTACTCAATATGAACAGAAAGCTAAAGGCGGCGTCGGTATAATGACTTACGAAGCTTCTCAGCTTGACACGTGGTTGAGAGGTCCAACGAGTACAAGCCCGAATATTGGTAGAGCAGAAAATATCCCCGCATTTAAGAAAATAACTGATCGTATTCATAAACATAATGTAAAATTTGGAATGCAGATGAATAAGATCGGTATGATATCTTATACTTTCGGTGCGATGGCAAATTTCTTTGGGCTTCCAAGTAACGTGGGTCCATCAAGTATTGATTTAGAACATGCAACTTCCGCTTGGGCTTTAATGGTACCAACTTGGCCTGAAACGATTAAAAAAAATAACCTTAAAATCAAAGAGTTGACGGTTGAAGAAATAGATCAAATTCAGGATATGTATGCTTCTGGGGCAAAAAATGCAATTGAAGCAGGATTTGATTATGTAATGGTTCATTCTGGACACGGAACCTTACCACAATCTTTTCTGACTCCTTATTTCAATAGGAGAACCGATAAATATGGTGGTTCAGTGGAAAAAAGATGTACTTTTATTAAAGAAACAGTTGCGAAAATAAGAAAAAGCATTGGGGATGAACCACCGATATTAGTAAGGTTTTCTGCTGATGAACTTGTGCATGATGGGAATAAAATTGAGAATTCCATTGAAATTGCTAAAATAATGGAAAAAGCAGGTGTAGATTGCTTAGATGTAACTCAAGGAGTAATCCTCAGGAGCCCCTTTGGTATTACAATACCAAGTTATTGTAAACCGGGATGCTTTATCCACCTTGGGGAAGAGATAAAAAAACATGTGAATATTCCTGTTATGGGAGTTGGGGGAATTAATGATCCAAGGATGGCTGCGGAATTTATAGAACAAGGAAAAGCAGATATAATTAATATGGGACGGCAGTTAATATGTGATGCTGAAACCCCAAATAAGTATTTTGAGGGGAGAATTGAAGACATTAAACGATGCCTTGGGTGTTTAGCGAGTTGTGGAACATGTGTATATGATGCGTATAGTGGTTTAAACTTTCAAGAGTTAACACCTTCAACTGAAAAGAAAAAAATCGTGATATTAGGGGGAGGAATTGCTGGGATGGAAGCCGCTAGAGTTGCGAAGCTTCGCGGTCATAAAGTAGAATTATTTGAAAAATCAGATAAGTTGGGAGGTTTACTGCCACTTCTTGCTAAGGAATTTGGAAAGGAGAGGTTTATTCAAATATCCGATTATTTAGAAGCTCAAGTGAAGAAAATGAACATCCCTGTTCACCTAAACAAGGAGGCAACTAAAGATGAGATTGCATCTTTGAATCCTGATATATTGATACTAGCCACAGGTTCAGAAGCTACAATTCCTGTGAATTTGAAGGATAAACCAAATGTCCTTACTCAAGATGAATCCATTTTAAAAAATAAAGATATGGGAAAGGATATAGTAGTGTGGGGACTAAATGCGTACTGGAGAGGAGGACTAGAGTCGGTAGTATCACTTGTAGAAGAAGGTTACAATATTAAGGCTTTTATGGGATCAGAAGCAGTAGTTGGGGCAGTAATCGCAGGAGCCGCTGGTCGACGTTTCTGGATACTCAGGTACTTAAGAGATTCGAAAATTCCTATATATACTAACGCTAAGCTCTTAGATGTCACATCAGAAGGAGTTAAGTTTCTCGACAAGGATCAAAATGAACAATTTATCGAAGCAGACAGTTTGGTTTATTGTGGTTCCCGGATTACCCATGGAAAGACATTAAACGAAAAATTTGAGGGTGTTGCCCCTGAAATTACATTAATTGGAGATTGTAACAGACCACGCGATATTCAAGCTGCTATGGCTGATGCTCAAAAGTTTATTAGAAGCTTAAAATAGGAAATTTTTTTTATTCTTTTTTTATTAGTTTAATCAAGCTACATCCATGAGACGATTTTCGATTTATTAATTAAAATGTCAACCAAATCTTCATAATCAATCCCCTTAACGTTATTTTGTAGGTTTATAGCATCAATCCCCCGAGCTTTCAGATCGGAAAGAAGCGAATAGATTATTATGGGTAAATTTAATAACATTTTCATAGTGGGTGTAATCTTGTGTTTCTTGGATGTGCCTATAACCCCATCATGGATAAAAACAACACTGATTTGATGTTTTTGTGCTAACTGGTGCTCTACAATTTTTATTAAGTTTATAAGTTTTGACTCTATCATCGTACTAAATCCATACAAATATACAATTGAATTGTTTTCTGCCATTTTTTTCACCAAATTTCAATATTTAAAACTCATATCTGCCTCTATTATTAATTCTGAGATTTTCTCAAGATTTACCACCTGTATATTATCACCTGGTATTAGATCCGACATATCCATTCCCGCAACCTCAAGAGCTTCATCGTGAACATAAATCTTTAATTCAGAAAGCTCGATTAATCTCATTATATTTGTAAATTGATCAACGTTTATGGCGTCAGGATTTAAGTTCTGACTTAAAAAGTAAACTGCATCTTTCATGAATACGACCTTACACTCGTCTATATCTCCTATTGCTAATATTCCAGCAGCCATTCGAATAGATTCTACAGCAGAATTTTTTCCAAATGGAGAGTCCTCACATAAAATAATAATTGAATTAACCATTGATAATCATCCTCCAGGTCCAAAAAAGATAACTTTATCTGATCGTGAAATCATATCTGAAAGCGCACCTAAACCCTCTTGAACACCTCCC
Organism: Promethearchaeota archaeon; assembly: GCA_019894875.1. The sequence continues at coordinate 5,558 of JAGXNR010000117.1, forward strand.
TTTATGAATTCGCTGGTTTGGATCCCCGTAAAGCTAATCCATGTGCTACACGCTTTTAAATCAGTGTTAGATTTGCTACAGAAGTTGCTAAGACGTTCTGATAAATTTCTCAGGGAATCACTAGTGATTTCTCTACTTTTGATATTATACACACCACTTCCATAAAGAAATATCCCTGTTATGGAATGTCCTTTTTCTAAAATTGCATTTCCAAGATTAATTACTGTATCTATTGCCTCATACTTGTAAGGTTCAGCACATACCACAAAAGTAAACGATACCATTTTTTGAAATTTCTCTTGTTTGACAAATAATTAATTAGGGATAATTTCTAGAGTTTTTATATTTTAATCTTTTAGAAAATATAATCTAGTTATGAGTAAAATCTGATCTATAAATTTAACTTCATAAAAATCAATATTAAAATAATAACCCATATATTTCAATTAACATTTTTTTTAGGCTGAGAATGGCTGCTTTATATGAATCATACGGGAGTTTTAGCACAGGAATCCCTTCGTTTAGGCAATTACTTTCAAAAAAATCCAAAGGATCTCTTACCCTAACGGAAACCTTACTTTCATTTGAATCACAAGTGGACAAAATCCGATTTCAAGTTAAACTATCTGAGATTCAAAACATATCAATAAAAAAGAGATCTAACATCAATCTAATAGAACTCCAGACACATCATCAAACGTTTTATACTCTATATCCTATGAAAGAGAAGAACAATTCTTTTACACCCTCTAAAGAAATGACCATAGAATTGTTTGGACAATTAACTCGATTAATTTTTAATAGAGATCAAACAATTTTATTTGATGCTATTAGCAGTTTTTACATTGGTTCTCTCCGAAGTTCTGATTTAAAAGAATCAATTCTTCAAGGGTATATTTTTTTAACGGAAAATTATATCTTATTCAAATCTTTCCAACCAGGAAATATCTATAAGATAAATATGCTAGATTTTAAAGATATTACAATGGAAATCACGGGTTCAACCACATATATAAAAATCGGGACAATTTACGACCAATTCTATTCCTTTTTTCCTTTAAAAAGACAATGGAGAAAATTGGTAAAAGATAAGCTAAAAACTGAAAAATTATATGATGTGTTAAATCAAGGTAAAATGTATAAAGAATCTGAACAGATCCGATCCAAGAAGGAAGAGAAAGAAAAAATAAAAAAAATAAAATCGATGTTAAAAGTATCAAACCGTTTAAAACTAAAGATGATGCGAAACGTATTAGGATTAGAGAAAGAAAGTTTTAATAATCAAATCTTTGAATGGGCCAATAAGTTTAATTTTACTATTGATGGTGATTATGTTATTATTAATAAAGACACTAGTGCTGCTTTCATTCATCATCTTGAGTCATTAGAAAATTTATATCGAAGTCATGCGAACGATAATAAAACAAAATGTTCTTTTTGTGGAAATATGATTGAACTTAAAGAGGAAGTTTGCCCTTATTGCGGAAATAAGAAATAATATTGATTTGTATTCAAGTTGGTGTTTAAAAAAAAAATAAAAAAGATCTTAATTTGGTTTTACTGCTTTAACTTTTATGCTTGAATTAGTGATATACTCTTCTAGATTTTTCAATTCCTCAAGATTTCTCCCTTGTTCTTCTAAGGCTGTTTTGACGATCGGGTCATCAAGCAAAAAGTCAATTGTAGAGAACGTGCTTTCTTCCATAATTTCAACATCTTGAAAGCCAGCTTCTTCTATTAATTCCAAATATCGATCTTTCATGATTGCCCCAGAAATGCACCCAACATAAGCGTCTTTGTTTTCTTTAATAATATCAGGCAATTCTTTCAATAGAACATTATCTGAAAGCATCATCCTTCCACCTGGTTTGAGTACTCGAAAGGCTTCATTAAATACCCTTTCTTTATTAGGGGAAAGATTGATTACACAATTTGATATGATAAGATCCACAGCATCATTAGCAACAGGTAAATTTTCAATTTCGCCTAACCGGAATTCAATATTTTCGTAATTTCCCTTCTTAGCATTTTCTCGTGCTCTATCAATCATCTGAGGTGTCATATCTACTCCGATAACTTTTCCTGTCTTTCCCACCTTATTGGCTGCTATGAAACAATCTAAACCGCCCCCTGCTCCAAGATCTAGAACCGTTTCTCCTTCCTTTATTGAAGCGTGTGCGGTTGGGTTTCCGCATCCTAATGCTAAATTTGCACCATCAGGTACACTTTTAAGTTCCTCTTCAGAATATCCTAATTCAGAACTATATTTCTCTAAAAAATCACCAACCTTATCAGCAGGAAGTTCAATAGGACTGCATGTATTATTGCTACATGAATTTAAACTTGGGGTTTCTGTTATTGCACTCGGACCACAACAATTCATAGTTGGACTTTCTGTAGGTGCAGCAGGACCGCAACAGCTTGCCTTTTCCTGTCGACCTTCAGCTACTTTTGCGTATCGTTCTCTTACTATCTGCCTTATTTTAGCATCTTCAAGCCAATTTTCTTCAACCATTTTCTATCTCTTCTTATGAATAAATTAGTTTAATTATTAACAAGTAATATAAGTTTATAAAGGTTCCGAATATTTCGGATCCGAACAATCAGAACAATTATAAATCTTTTAGCCCAAAAATGAAAAAAATTACTAAAAATTATCCATTCCGCTTATTTCAAATGAATCAGATAATTTTTTTAATAAATGGTTAAGCTTTTCTGCGTCTTCAATTGTAAAACC
>JAGXNR010000118.1 GCA_019894875.1 Promethearchaeota archaeon
ATTACGTATAACTTCATAAAATCTGGGATTTCAAAATCGTAATTGGGAGAAACTCCCTTAACATTAAAAGCGGTATTACATGGGTAAGAAAAAAGCTTTACAGCTACTTTAGTAAATATCCCCAGTCCTGATTTTGTACCTGCCCAACCACGCATAACACCCCTTAAACTTGGACCGGGACCATCACCATGAAACCAGTCTGGATGGTTTTTTAAGCCATAAGATCCTAATTTCATAATTTCTCCGTCGGGTAATACCCATTCTACACCTAACACATTTCGAGCGCTATGCCCTGTGGAAGGAGAAGTAAAACCTGGACCATTCATGCTTGTAGCGCTGGCTAATGGAGAAACCATTGGTCCTGCACCAGGCATATGACAGTTTAGGCCAAATTTCATTATTTCAACTTGAAGCTGAGCCCCACTCACATATGGTTCAATAACAGCATAAAGGTTATTCTTATCAATTTTTACAATTTTATTCATTCTTCGAAGATCTACGATGATTGAATTTCCAGAAGAAGGTTGATTCCAAGGGCCCAAACCAGTAGATTGTGCTTTAAATTGAATTTCATATTTATTACATAATTTTATTATTTTCTGGACCTCCTCTGTAGTAGAAGGTAAAATAACTGCTTTTGGGACAGGAGAAAAAGGAATTGGCTCTTTTTCATCCATATAATTAAAAATTTCTGTACACCAATTATAAGCGTAGACATTGGTAATAACTTCACCATCGTTTACATTCCCAACACCTACAACATCTTCAAATTCCTTAAAAATATGTTTGCTTAATACCACTTAAATAACCTCCACTGAAGAGTCTTTGGAAAATTTATCTGGGGGACTCAGTGCATTTAGAATTAGTTCACTTACATCATAAAACTTTAAACCAGAATTGCTTTCATTAATAGCATCGGTTAAATTAGTTTTACAAAAAGGACATGCCGAAGAAATTATATCCGCTTTTGTATCCTCAGCTTCTTCTATCCGAGTTTTTGCAGTTTTAAGGGCAAATTCTGGAAATGCTGATTTAACACCTCCTCCCGCACCGCAGCAATATGCATACTCCCGATTTCTTTCCATTTCAATTAATGTCATTCCTGGAATTTTCTTTAAAAGATTCCTTGGAGACTCATAAATTCCATGCGTCCCTCGTCTTTTTGGTTTTTCGGGTAGATTAATTGATATGAGAGGCATCATTTGTACAGCGTCACCATCCCATTCTTCATAGGGTTCAGAATTGCGTCCTAGATGACAAGGATCGTGATATGTAACCTTATAGGGAACTTGATTTTTTAAAGTTAATTTAGATGTTTTGATAAATTCATTAAATAATTCAGTAGTATGATAAACTTTAAACTTATACTCTCTTTCTAAAGGGTAATCCACTTTAAAGGTATTATAACACCCCGCACAACTAAACACGACCGTTTCAATTCCTTCTTTCTCAATAACATCAAGATTTTTATTTAGTTGTTCTATAAATGAAAGTTTATCTCCAGTCCTTAAAATCGGACTTCCACAGCAAGACTCCTTATTATCAAGAATTTTAAATGGATAATTGGCAGCATTCATCACTCGAGCGGTTGCAATTGCAATTTCCTTTCTTCTATATGAGGAAGTGCAACCCACAAAATATAGAGTTTTAGCATCGGGATCAATCTTTACATCTTTAGGGATCCAATCTAATCTCTTTTCATGTGGTTCATTATAGGGATTATTATTATTCTTAATTGCTTCAATGTACTGTTTTTGTTTTGGCATTGGACCGAGTCCTAATGAGACTAATTTCTCTCTAAGTTTACTAATAATTTCAAGTGGTTCTAATGTATTTAAAAATTTACATGAAACAGCACAACCTCCACACTCAGTACATTTATATACAATTTCTCGTAATTCTTCTGAGGGTTTAATTCTGCCCATTTCTAGAGCTAAGGCTATTACTATTCGACCCCCGGCACTATAAGCATGATAATTGAATAAATCAATAGAAGGACAAATTGTTGCGTATTTTTGACTTTTAATTTGCAACTGTGGAATCCATTTACATATCGAACAGCGGAGGCATCGTTGTATCATCTGCTTATATTCTGTTTCATTCAGAGAAATAAAAATCCCCTTTATATTCTCATAGTTCTATAATTTTAAATGATATATAGTAAATATTATTTTCATAAAATTATATCAATTTACATTTTAAATTCAAAAAATTACTTGACTTAGAAGAAGTCTAATTAAACAAAATATTTTTATTCGATTTCTAACAGTTGTTCCCAGAATTTCTTTATATTCAACTCTTTATTTCCTTTTATTGTAGATGCGATTTTACCGAGTACCTCCTTTATTGCTTTAGACTGTAGGTAATGGGAATTAGGTGTGATTGCACAAAGCATAAAGGTATCTACCCCATTACTATAAATATTTTCATCTAATTTTTCCACTAAAGCATAAGCATCTACTAAATCCCTGACAACCCTGATTGTGAATTGATTTGTTGCTGATAATTCTTCGAATTTATAAATTTTTATAAGTGTTGAATATAATTGAGAAGTGAGTTCTTTTAGATTTAGAGAGGGTATCTCGTTTTTGGGAAAAAAATCTTTAATCTCTGGTCCAGTCTTGCTATTCCACACTAAATAAAAGATATAGAAAAAGTCCGCTCTGCGATGCTTCTTTAAAGAAGGTTCTTCAAATTTCAATATCTCTTTTAATTCATGTTCAATAACTATGGATGTTTTTCTAATTTCAATATACTTCTGTATTGTTTCTTCAATCCGCAATAATAATTCGGTAGATCTAAATGGTTTAGTAATATAATCATCAGCACCTAAAAGTTTACCAAATCTTACATCATCAGGTTCTGCTTTACCTGACAAAAAAATAAATGGTATCCTTGACCATTCTGGGTTTTCTGATACTTTCATGTATAGGTCATACCCATCCATCTCTGGCATTAAGATATCACTAATGATAAGATCTGGTAGTTGTTCAAGATTTGAAAGCTTATCTAATCCTTCCTTGCCATTGAGAGCAGATATCAGTTTGAAATCATTCATTTCTAAAAAGATTTTTAAGTTTTGGACAAGTGTTCTATCATCTTCAACCAGAAAAACAATACGATCCATATTCAAAAGACTCATGTATTTAATATTATGATATTATGACTCTTCTATAATAAAAGAATGAATATTTAACATTTATGAAATGAAAAATTTTAGAAACCGTTGTTTAAAATATTATTTCTAATATTTTGTCGTCTTATTAACCGTCAAAACACAAAATTCCTGGATTTAGTACATCATTTGGGTCAAAAATCTTTTTTACCTTTTTTAGTGCTGATTGTGTTGAATCTTGATGACGTTTATAAACTTCTTTTGCCCATAAACCATAAGGTCTGTTAAAAAATGCACCTTCATCCATAAGCTTAACACTAAGGCTCAGAAATTTTGCTCTAACCTCTTTTACGGCTTTTGGATCTTGGTGATCATAATAAATATCAAATTCACAATGGTATGATGTTCCCTGATTAATAGCTTGAATATAAATCCCAAGATTCTCCTGAATTTCATGATCTACCAAGGAGATATATTTAGAAATTTTTTCAAAATTAGTAATAAAGAAGATGTCTTGAAAATCATTTGTTAATCGTTTCCTCCACGGGTGAGTAGTTGAGTTATTTAAAGCGTTAATAATTTCTTTATCGGTTATTGGACTCTCTTTTTTCAAATGGTTAAGTTTAAGATCAGTTATAATATCATCAATATCCCCTTCTTGGTAAAAAATCTTGTCGTTTGCTAATTCTCCACGTCCTCCTAATATGTAGATCAAATTCCAATTAGTTAACTTTTTAGATAATTCTTTAATATCTTCAGGTAATTGTCTAATCAAACAGGCTAAATTGATGTTGTTTAAAATTAGCAATTCATTGGTTAATCGATATTTTAATAATAACTGTTGAAGTTTTAATAAATCTTGAAGATTATCCGATTGGAGGTGAACAACTTTTTGAATTGAGGGTAATAATTCCAATTTGAGGGTTGCCCATGTTACAATTCCCAAACTTCCTTGAGCTCCTTGTATTAACCTAAAAGGGCTAAATTGAGTTGGACCCATTGGATTAGCTTGTGCTTGACCAGATTTCTTTTGTTGTTTTAAAGATCCAGGTCCAGCAGCAGTACCCGTTCTAAATAAATCTCCTGTTCCAAAAATAACCTCAGTACATAATAATGGATCAGAACTATCCCATTGATAACGAGGGATTGTGACCGGTACTCTTTCCAGGGCTGCAGTGAGTACAGATTTATCTTTTCTAGGGTGTAGAGGAAGTAACACTCTTAATCCTTTCTTTTGAAGAATTGGAATTAATTGACCGAATACTACTCCGGGTTCAACCATTATAACCCTATTTTTCCTATCAATGTTGAGGATTTTATTCATTTTAGAAAGATTCACAATAACAGTATTACTCTTTTGTGGAACTGTATCTCCATGATAATGAATATGGGAGCTTGAACTAATGGGAATTACTGAAAACCCTAATGAATTTGCGAGTTTTAAAATCTTTTCCACTTGTTTTGCTTTTCGTGGCCATATAATGAAACTTGGTACTTTTCCTTCCACAAAACTTAGATCTTTTGAATAGCTTTCTAATACCTCAGGATCATCTGAAACAAATTTTGAACCACAGATCTTAACGAAATTTTTGTGTAAATCTTCTACTCTCATAGTTGATAAAGTCTATTTGAATCCATTTGTTTTGTAAAATATTTGTATTAATTAAGATGTTATCATTAGAATAATTAAAAGTAAAAAACAAAGGAATATTAAGATATTTTAAGTGATAAAATTGTATAAAAAAATTTTATTAGCAACTGATGGCTCTGAACATGCATTTAATGCGGCTAATAAAGCAGTTGAATTTCAAAAAATTTGGAAAAGTGAAGTTGTAATAATCCACTCAATTAAAGATAATAGAATTCCCTCAGAACTTTATCCAAATATTGAAAGTCTGTATTCAAAATATAGCAACATTGAAGAAGTATATAAAGAGGCGGGAAGCAGACTACTAAATAAGACTAAGAAAATGTTTGGAGAAAGACAGTCTTCAGTTGAAACTCGCTTAATTGAAAATAAATCCCCTGGGGATTATATTAGACGAGTTGTGGAAGAAGAGAATTTCGATCTTGTCATTTTAGGAAGTAGAGGACAACATTCTAAAGTGAAAAACGTCTTATTAGGAACTGTTTCCTCTAAAGTTTCTAAAAATGCTCCATGTGACGTTTTAATAGTTAAATAAGTTATAAAAACAATATATTTATGATTTTTTGTCTTTACCATAATTAGTTTGAAACTGTTATTTAATTAGAGAAAGATTAATTATGAAAAATACGAACTTTGTTGATTTGAGCTTGGAAATTAAGCAAGGATTAGGTGACTTGCCACCTGAATTTAAATATCTTGAAGAAGGCTTATCTGCTAAAGTCAAACATGCAGATCATAAAGATAGTATACCTATAATGCTTAGTTCATTTCCAGGTATTACAGCGGAGGATCTTCCAGAGGGATTAGCGTGGGCTGATGATTTTTTATCATTAGGTGTACATATGGGTACTCATATGGATGCTCCGTGGCATTATCATCCAACCAGCGAAGGGAAAAAATCAAAAACCATTGATGAAATCCCTATCGAATATTGTTTCAGTGATGGGGTTGTGTTGGATATGACACACAAGGAAGTGGGAGATTTGATCAGCACAGAAGATATTCAAGATGCTCTTCAAAAAATAAAATATAAGATAAAACCTTTGGATATTGTATTGATCAGGACTGATGCAGATAAGTTCTGGGATACATTAAAATACTGGACAGATTATACGGGTGTTGGAAGAGAAGGAACGATTTGGTTAGTAGATCAAGGTGTAAAAGTAGTAGGAACTGACGCAGCGGGTTGGGACCGCCCTTTCCACTTTCAAGCTAGAGAATTTCGTGAGACGGGAAACAAAAATTTAATTTGGGAAGGACATTATGCAGGTATTGAGAGGGAGTATTATCAAATGGAGAAATTAACCAACTTAGATAAGTTACCCCCTTATGGTTTCAAGGTAAGTTGCTTTCCTATTAAGATTTTAAAAGCTAGTGCCGCGTGGGTAAGACCTGTTGCTATATTCGAAAATTATTAAATAAGCTTTATAGTTCGATTTCCAAGTTAAACAAAAAAATTAGAAATTAATTCTCAGTGATGTAAAAAAATGAAAAAATACAGCAATTACAGGATTAAATGCAATTGAGAAAAGAAAAAAGATAGTATAATTAAAGAAGTGATGATAAAGAAAATGGAAACCAAAAATAAAAATCCTGAAGATGTTTTTGACCCAGACAATGATAGTGCAATCATAGTTAAAAATCTTGTAAAGAAGTTTGGAGATATTACTGCTGTTAACGACTTAAGCTTTGAAGTTAAAGAAGGTGAAATATTTGGACTTTTAGGACCAAATGGAGCGGGAAAAACAACGACAATCAAAATCTTAAGTGGCTTATTAAGCCCAACTAGTGGTGATGCTATTGTTGGGGGATATGATATAAAAAAGAATCTTAGAAAAGTTAAAGAACTAATCGGTGTGTGCCCTCAGCAGGCTGCAATATATAAGTTTCTTACAGGTCGAGAGAATATTGAATTGTTCGGAAATCTCCATACCATGAATAAAAAAGAGTTAAAAGAACGTACTGAAAGTCTTTTAGAAGCAGTTGATTTTACAGAAACCAGTAAAAGAAAAGCAAAGGGATATAGCGGTGGAATGCTTCGCCAAATAAATCTATTGATTGCTTTAATCAACAATCCTAAGATTGCATTTTTAGATGAACCTACCGTTGGGATGGATCCACGAGCGCGTCGGACAACATGGGGTTTTATCGGTTCTCTTAAAGAACAAGGCAAAACGGTGATCCTCACAACTCATTATATTGAAGAAGCAGAGGCTCTCAGTGATAATGTAGCCATCATTGATTATGGAGAGCTAATAGCTTTAGGATCGCCTAAAGCGTTAATGGAGAAGCATGATTCAAAAAATTTGGAGGAAGTGTTTATGAAGATAACAGGTAGAAGAATATTGGAGGGGATATAAATGAATTTTCAAAGAATATTTGCTCTGGTAAAAATGCACCTTAAAAAGTTGATTAGGGAACCAGCTAATTTATTTTTAATGATTCTTTTCCCTGCTGTACTTACGTTAGTATTCGGCCTTTCATTTGCTGGTATAGATAGTGGTATACCCGGAGTGAGTCAATTTGAAGTCATGGCACCTGGTTTATATGCCTATGCTTGTATATTCATTATTATGACCGTTGCTCAATCATTCAGTGATGACAGGGAGCAAGGATTACTGGAGAGAATAAACACAACCCCTACATCCTCAAGTGAATTTATAGGAAGCCATCTTATATCAAACACAATTATCGGTCTCATTCAAGTAATAATCGTTGTAATTCTATCGTTTTTATTAGGATTCCAACCAGAAGGTACTGCTCTTGGCCTCTTGTTTGCTTTTATTTTCATAGTTTTTCTAGCAATATGCTCAGTAGGCCTTGGTCTGATTACCGCAACAGTAGCAAAAAGCGCAGGAGCCGCAACTGGAATATCATTCATCTTCATCCTACCGCAAATGTTTTTTGGAACCTTCATTCCAATAACTCCAACTACCCAAATGATTGCATATTTTCTGCCAAGTTACTACGTAACAGATGCATTATCATCAATTTTCAACGGTGCACCCATTTCAAGTCTTAACATTCTAATGGATTTAATATTAATTGTAATAATAAGCGTAGTAATTGTAGCTGTAGGCATTTTACTCTATAAAAAATACGGTAATAAATAATTACCATACAATTTTTTTTTCTTTTAATATTCTAATCGTTAAATAATTTTATGAATATTATGATTATAGACTTAGAATAAAGTCCTAATTAAGATTTGAGTTCTAAAAAAAAATATGAAGATTATATAGTTATTTTTAATTTCTTTTTTAACTCTTTATACCTAGAACGAAGGGTAACCTCTGTAATCCCAACTGAATTGGCAATTTGTAATTGAGTAAGTTCTATATTTTTTAACTTACAGGCAATATAAATTGCTCCGGCACATAATCCTTTTGGATCTATCCCACTTATTGGAAAATTAGAAATATAAGTTGTTAAAATTTTACTAGTTAACACCACTATTTCTGAATCTAGTAAAATTTTAACAACTTATATTT
>JAGXNR010000119.1 GCA_019894875.1 Promethearchaeota archaeon
AGGAAATATCTCCAAAATCCTCCCTTTAAAAATTGATAAATTTCCTTTTTGGAATCATCCTCCTTCAGAGTCTTTCTTATTTTTTTAAAATTCTTGCGAATTTGTGTAGGTAGAGCCCATTCTTCCATCTTATCATAACTGGCTGTGGGAAGATATATTAAACTTTTTGCGGGGAATTTTTCCATGTATTCTGATAAAGTTAATGAAATAATCCACTGATGAGTTTTCACTTGTTCTAAAAAAGCAGGAATAAATGGTTTTCCATTATCACCATCTTGATGTCCTTGTCCTTCTACATAACAAATTTCATGTGTGGTGCCCCAAACACCCATTTTTTCTGCGTCGGATATGAATAAAGCAATTCTATCACCGCGTTCATCAGCCATCTTCTTCAAATAATCAATTGACATAAAAGTAGGTTTCCAGGGAGTTAAATATCTTAATTCCTCATTAATCGGAAAAATTCTTAGAGTTTTTCCTTCATTTTCAGTAACATAAGTATAAAGTGTATCCTCTTCAGTAATTCCGGTTGATCTAAAATGATTATCATCAACTATCACATACTTAAGACCAACGTCATTTAGAAAAGATGGGTAATCTGGTTCCCAAACTCGCTCTGATAACCACGCTCCTTTCACGTCTAATTCAAATTCTTTTTGAATCAAATCAGATAATTTCTTCATCTGAGCAATTTTATCTCTATAAGGGATTATAGCAAAAATTGGTTCATAGTACCCCCCACCGATTATCTCTATTTGATTCCTTCTTGCCATGATCCTAATTTTATCTATAAATTCCGGTTTATTTTCAAGAAGCCACTCTAGTAAATTACCTGAAAAGTGTAATGTTATCTTAACCTCCGGAAATTGGTAAATATGATCAATTAAAGGTTCATATGATTTTTTATAAACGTCTTCAAAGACCCACGGGAAATTGTCAACTGGCTGGTGGAAATGAAAGACTATAGGTAAATGTATTCGCTTTTCACTCACTTTAATAATCCTACTTTTTTGTATTAGTTAAATATAAGTAAAAGATTTTCACTTATAAAAGATAACTAATTATTATATTTAATACTGAAAAATGTGGTTTTTATGATTACTACCTTTGACAAAGGACTAGTTCAGGACGTGTGTAATTCAAATGAATTTAAAGGATGGCTCCTTTCAAAAAGATGGTTTGGAGATAAATCAGCACTCTCAAGTCTAGAATTCACTGTCTTGATTAATTATTTTGAACTAATATCAGAAAGGATTTTACTGAATATCATCGAGGTTAAGACTTCTGATTATTCTAAGAGGTATTTTCTTCCATTAATATACTATGAGAAAATTGAAGAAATTCTAGAGTCTAGTGAAAAAACGACAAAGAATATAATTACCCTAACTGAAAACACCTTTAGTAAGAAGTTAGTAATGACTGGTGTAAATCAACAAGTGGTAATCACCCTTAATTTATTAGAAGCAGAATTTTGCCTATTTTTCTGGAGAAAAATGCTATTTGATGCAAACTTATCCGAGAAGTTTCCATCAATGGCCATGGAATTAACTCTTTATTCTAAACAGTTTGAAGATGATATAAATATGAGGAAAGTTCAAAACTTAATTGAGGCAGGATTATATCCAGAGAGATATGAACTTTCTATAAGCCAACTTGGTAAGGGAAATACAACTAATATCTTATTTCTATTGAATATACGTAACAAGCGAATCCCGGATCAACCCTCTGTTTCCTATGTTTTAAAATCTTATAAGAATTATGCAGAGAGTATAGAACCCTCTATGTTATTTGTATTGGTTAAAAATAAGTTTCCAAACACTCCAAAAATATACGGAACAATTAAAGTTCGGGATAAAGAAACTATTGGAATAATTGAGAGTGTTCCTAATATTGGAAATTTGGGGGATATCTATTGGAATGAATTAAACGCAATGATTAATAACACATTTAGATCCATAAATAATGATTTTTCTAAATTCAGTGAAAAATCACAAGTCTCTAGATTGATTAATAGTAATTGTGTTGAAACTATAAAAATTTCAGCAGATATCGGAAATTTTATTAGAAGTTTGCATAAATCCTTAGTTCTACCTGAAGAAGAACAGTATAGTTTGGAATCTGTGGATAGTAAGATCTATCTTAAAAATTACACAGGGCTATTAGATTCAATGATTTCAGAGTTATTAGGTCATATGACTCACCAACCTGAAAGTGCATTTTTTAATCTTCCCAAAATTAGTTCGATATTAATTGATATCAAAGATATCATCGAAAGATTTCGCATAGAATTCAAAGAAGCAAAAATTGCTATACAACCAGTTCACCAAGATTTACATATGGAACAGATTTTATATGATAAGAAGGATAATCAGTATGATTTTTATTTTATAGATTTTGAAGGAGATCCTCAACTTTCTTTAGATGATAAAAAAGGGAAATTTCCAGTTGAAAAAGACTTGGCATCATTCTTAAGAGCCTTAAGTTACATAAAATTTAATAATTTACTCAAGTTTATTGAAGAAAACATTACTCGGAAAAATAAATATGAGGTTCCAGAGGAAATCCTTTATAACCTGTATTTTAGAAGAACTGCTAGACCCATTGCGAAAGTACTTGATGTTATCAAGGATGTCTTAAACGTATGGGAATCAAAATTAATAGGAAAAATCTTAAAGAATTTAAACCTTAGTTATGTTTTAATAACTTATTTCTATATCGAACGAGCCCTTCATGAATTAAAGTATGAAATTCTCTTCCGCCCGAATAAAATCATTGTTCCCGTGTTAGGGTTAAAAGAAATTGTAGAGAGAAATTAATTTTTTCCAAAATCTAAAAAATTCTTTCTCATTTCTAATTTTTTAATATTATCCTATATCAAATCTTAAATTTATTCTTCAGCTGATTCAGGTAGTTTGGCAAATTCAAATGCATAGTGTGATGCTGAACGTTCTTCAGCGGGATTGATTTCTTTAATATACTGTGTTCTAAGGCTCTTATTATTTGCTATTGTCTCATCAGTATATCTTGTATTGTATATAGATTTAGAATCGTGATTGATTAGCTTGTAGACAAACGCTTCGACAAACTTCTTAGATCCAAATTTCTTGGAAAACAAGATATATTGATCTTCATCAATTAGTTTTGGAAAAAATCCTAAATGCTCACATAAATTTAGTTTATATTCAATGTCATCAATGAAACCTTGCAATCTCGCAATATCATTAATAAATCTAGCGGTTTTTATACCAAGTTCCATTTGATCTACAATTTCTGGAGTGTTGATTAGTTTTCTGAAGACACTTTTTTTGATGATGATACAATCTCTATCATTTAATGATTTTATTGAATTTTTCTGCTTAATAATAAATTTTGACATTTCTAAATAATGTCTGATTAAATCTGCTTTAGAAATTCCTAATTTATTCTTGAGCTTATCAATATTACTATTTAATTCTTCATCAATTCTGACAGTTATAACACTTGTTGAATCTTTAATTCTTTTCTTATTATCTGAAGAGATTTTCTTTGATTTTATAGTTTTTGGGGATGTTTTTTGACTCATCTATATAGTCCTCATAGATTTTTGTAAGTAATATTTGTAATTATTTTAGTGTTTGTGTAATATAAGTAACTTTGGTATAATAATGCTTGTGATATTATCATTATGTCAATTTTTTTTTTTGTATCATAACCAATTCAATTAAAGAATTATTCTTATTTTTTAATCCATAAGATTAAAAGGAAGATCTCAATTAAATATCAAAAGAAATTATTTAAATGCTAGATTATTCTTAAAATAATATAGAATCATTTATTTCAAGCGAATTGGTTTAAATCTTTCAAGAAGTCTTAATTAGATTTGATGTGATTTAATAAATGTATTTTGATTATCAAGTTTTTTTTCTAAAACATCTAAAATAGCAATCTTGAATCCCAGAATATCAATACTTCAATCTAACAAAAAATCCGATCAAAATTTCACAAAAAAATGATCGGTTTTTATTGAATTAAATTCATTGGCGTAATTATGATTTGCATAACTATTATTAGCCCAATATTAGAAAAATATATTTTAAAAATGAAAATTTAATCCTTAGTACTTGATTTTTTAGGGTTATACTTTCTATAATAATAGGCTTTTATTAAATGGTGATTTATTGAAAAGAATGTTTAAATAAAGCTTTTTTTATTTTTTCAAATATTTCTATATCAAATGTAACTTTAGTAAATATTGTATGGCATTTTTTACATATGAATACTGACAGAATTAGTAAAATTTCCAAAATTGTATTGACAAATATTAAAAGCTTAAAAAAACATAATCCTATTGCAATCGAAAGCAAAAAATTTATTAAGGGTTGAATATTTAGCCATGGAAATTTCACAAACCGGAATTTTGGAAGTCATTTTGGAAGGTAAATCTGAAAGTATATCTGTAGAATCAGACGATCAAATTGAAAAAATCGTTAAGGCGCTATCTTCACGAACAAGGCGTAAAATACTACAATATATCAATGAAGAACCACTGGATGTTTCAAATATTGCTTCTATTTTAAACATGACAGAAGCTAATATCTCTGCCCAGATTAAAAAACTAGAAGCTGCTGGGTTAATTAATTGCACATATTCATCTGGAGATCACGGGGTTCGTAAAATTAGTAGCCCGAAATTTCATAGATTAGTTATCAAATTCTAAAAGTTCAATTTTTTAAGGTTTACTTTCTACCAGAAGTTAAATCGAGATTTTATTTTAATAATTCAAATTCTTCTTTACCTAATTTCTAACAGATTTATTTGTTTCCTTACCAATCATTTCTGAATTTACTTCTTTTCTAGATTTCATCAGGGATATAGTTTCAAAAATAGAACCTACAATTAATAATATAAGACCAAATATCCAACTTGTTAACTCCATAACGATAGGAAAAAAGCAAATTGTAAGATTTGTAATAATAAAAACAATTGATATTTGAATTGCTAATACGGTACCAATTTATACGAGATCTGATAATTTTGATATCATTATCGAGTATTGAAGTAGTTTTAAATAAATTCTATTTAATTTGATTTGAGCATTACATTAACAATGTCAAAATAAGTTTTAAGGGGTATTTCATTCACTATTTAATAGTATAACAATAAAAGATAAAGAAAATTATGAAAGATTTTAAAGATAAAGTGGCGGTTATAACTGGAGCTGCTAGTGGGATTGGATATGGAATTGCTAAAAGGGCAATTAAAGAAGGTATGAAAGTAGTTATAGCCGATGTTGAGGAGGATGCGTTGGTTTCCGCAGAAGACAAATTAAGAAATTTTGGAGATAAAATAATAGCAGTACCTACAGATGTTTCAAAAGTCGATAGTCTTGAGAGATTAGCTCAAAAAACAATAGATACTTTCGGTAAAGTGCATCTATTATGTAATAATGCGGGTTTTTTCACTAAAGGAGTCCTTTGGGAGGCACCTCTGGCTGAATGGGAGTGGCTTGTGAATGTAAATTTATGGGGAGTTATACATGGGATTCGAACTTTTATCCCAATTATGCTCAAACAAAATGAAGACTGTCATATTGTAAATACATCATCTACAGCAGGATTAATCTCACCTCAATTTTATGAAGGTATTTATGATTTAACTAAACATGGGGTAGTGTCAATTTCCGAGGCTTTATCTTACGAACTTTCTGCATTAAATTCTAAAATAAAAGTTTCAGTTCTTTGTCCTGGTATGGTTAAAACAAATCTAATAGAAAGTAGAAGAAATTCCCCAAAAAGCATATTGGATCGTGAAATTGATTTTAAAGGCTCTTTAGAGATCCTTCTTAGGGCACACCCTGAAGCGGAGTCCACTTTGAATATGTGGAAGGGATGGTGGAAAAGAGGGATTTCCCCTGAAAAGGTTGGTCATGTAGTATTTAACGCAATCAAAGATCAGGCATTTTATATATTAACGGATACTAGTCTTGGATTGAAAAAAATGTTAGAAAACAGAATGAAAAGAATTCTCAATGCATTTGAACAAAATAAGAAGTATGTTTAGTATCCTTTAATCCGTAGATGTTATGGCTTCATTTGATTTCTTAGAGATTATGGAAATTTCTTTTTCAAGTAGTTCAGGTTTTTTTTCAGTAAATAGAGGCTTTCCTTCCTCTGCTCTTTTCATTATTTCTAGCATCTCATCGGAAAGGATATCTCTAGACATTCCACATGTGCGCAACATTTCTAACCCACTTACGATTACAGTTCTGACAAATTGAGGAATATTTTTCAACATCCAATTGAATTTACCAAATGGATTAATATATCTTTTTATTATCATCTTAAACCACCCCTTACTAAGGTAATAAGCAGAGTAGGCTTCTACCACTAATCTATACATTTCAACGTTAGTTAATTGTTCAGTTCTCATCATAGGATGGAATAAATTATAGTGCTTGAAGTTTCTACTAGTGATCATTCCCTTTTCTTGCATTTCGTTGTAAAATTCGGTTCCTGGAAAGGCTGTAATAGGGGTCATTTGTACAAACGTCATATTAAGTGACTTCGCAAATTGGATGTTTTGTCTTACCATGGTCTTTGTTTCTCCAGGAAATCCTAAAATTACACCACCAAAGATAGAAATACCACGATCTTGTAACAATGAAACAACTTTTCGCACTTTTTCAGGAGTTGTATTTTTTTTATTCATAGCATCAAGACTTTGTTGGTGAACTGATTCAATTCCAAGAAAAACTTGCCTCATTCCTGCTTTGTGCATTAAATCAATTAACCATTGATTACGATATAATGTATCAACTCGCGATTGGCAAGATAAATATATCTTGTTCGGAACCCCTGAGCGAATAATCGTATCCAGAATTTCTTTGGTTCGCTTTACTTTTACGGTAAAATTATCTTCACAAAAAAAGATGAAATCATTTTTCCAGTTAATATCATAAATTTCTTGCATAATTCTTTTTGTTGATTTTGTACGATAGGTGACTGGATGATCTGAATTCCTCCACATTTTTATTATGCAACAAAATTTACAATTATGAGGACAACCACGTGAGGTTTCCAGTTGCGCCACACGTGCTCCTAAATAAACATATTTTTTATCATCTAAAAGATCTCGTCGAGGCATAGGAAAATTATCCATATTAATTTCTAATCTTCGTTCTTTATTATGAACAACCTGTCCCTCTTTATTTTTGTATGAAACACCATCAATATCTTTTAATGCCTTAAGATCTCTATTTTCATCTAAGTAACTTACTAGTTCTTGAAATGTGTATTCGCCTTCACCTCGGATTGTATAATCAACAGCAGGATGTTTTGCTACATAATCAGGTGCTAGAGTCGGATGATACCCACCCATTATTGTGATACAACCTTGTTCCTTAGCCATTTGAGCTACCTGAAAGGCATGAGAGATTTGAGGTGTCATACTTGTTATAGCGACTATGTCTGATTTATTTAAATCGTTGCGAAATTTCTTTTCTCTATATTTCTGAACTTTAAAGTCAAACAGTTTAGCGCCATGATCAGGAACCATAGCTGCAATTGAAATAAGGTTTAATGGTGGTCCTTTAATAATTGCATCGAAACCTGATGCAATACGTGAAGGATTGACATATAATATCTCCAAAATTTATATCCCCATATTTTTCATTTGTTTTATCTTAAACCTAATCCCCTCTATCTAGTATAATATTTGAAATTACCTAATAGAAAAGAATAAGCTCTGAGAATTTTTTGATTAATTCTCTATCTATTTAATTAAATAAATTAAAATATTGGCAATATTTAAACCTATTTGTTTAGTCTATATAGCCATAATATTAGGTTAGGGTGCTTGAAACGCCCATAGAAAAATTACGAAATCTTAAATCTTAAATATTCGTTTTGTAGAACCTTATCTAATGTTTAATGTATATTTACTATTTAATTATTTCATTTGGAACCATTCATTACACTTTTGTATACACCTAACATTGAAGTGAGAATAGATGAATATGAGGGATCAGAAGGTGATTAATTTCTTATTTAAAATATTCTAGAAGTGTATTTTTTATATTTTCAAAATGCCCAAGATTGATCTTTCGGATATCATCAAATGTTTCTCTAATTCCTATTTTTTCTGTTCGCACAGTGATTTTAAAATAAGGAGTATCCTTTAACTTTTTAACAAGTGCTTTATTTTTTTGAATGTCTTCTAATAAGTATTCAGTTGGGTTCACTTGGTGAATTC
>JAGXNR010000011.1 GCA_019894875.1 Promethearchaeota archaeon
GTTTTTAATTTCTGTTTCTGTTTTCCCTGCAAATTTATCTGGGGATATATTTTCAGCTTCTAATGGAAAAGTTGGTTCTACCTTGAGTTTTAATTTGATCTCTCCCATGGATTATTCACCTTTTTTTTTCTTAACAACTTCAATTAATCGTTCTAATATTTCCTTATCAGTCAGACATTCTCCCGGAGCTTCTTTAACTTTTCTTAGTCTTAAGGGAACACTATCCATCCGATATGCTGTCCCCTCACACTCGATACCTGCAATTGCAGGAGGTAATATAACATCAGCATTCACGGAAGTTGGTGTATGGTGGGGTTCAATTGAGATTAAAGGATGTTTAAACATGTTTCTTACGGCAGCAGCTGGAAAGTTGCTTGCAGGATCAGATGCGACGATCAATGAGGCATCTATTCCATCTCTCATTAATAGATCTACAGAAGAAAACTCTCCAGGATTATATCGAGGATATCCTTTCGAAAAATCAATAGAATAAGCATATCCCGTTTGCCAAGTAAAAACTTGGTTTGCACCAGCAACATTATAATGACCTCTCATAGGAGTTAATAAGAATTTAGTATGGTCATTTAATTCCCTAACCAAGCAAATCGCAGCATCGACGTTTCGATGGTGAGATAAAGATTGAGTTAATCCCATACCGAAAAATAATACTCCAAAATTACACGATTTTAGAATATCAACAAGCTTTACAATATCTTCCATTGGGATGCCAGATACTTCTTTAGAATCTAATTCAACACCTCTCAATATTGCTCTCATTGCGTTAACTAGTTCATAATCTTCACTTGGGTTTACTTGTACAAATAAATCTGCAATTTGGGCAGTATGAGTGTTCCGCGGATCTACAACCACTATTTTTCTATCATAACGACCATCTTTTCTAAAATATCCTCGTACAAACTCACTATATCTACCCATATGTCTGGGATGCGCATGAACGGGATTACAACCCCAAAAAACTACAAGATCTGCTCTATTCTTATATTCACCTAAGGTTGATGTAGGAGCACCTACGTCTTGAATTGCTAATAATGTTGGTCCATGACAAACAGAAGCAGTGTTATCTAAAATACTACCTAAAATTTCAGCTAACTCCACTCCTTTGCCTTGAGCTTCACATTCTGTACTTGAAAATCCATATAGTAATGGTCTTTTAGCTTTAACTAAAATATCAGCGGCTTTATCTAGAGCTTCATCCCATGAAACTTCTTTATAAGAACCATTGTCCTTAATTAACGGCTTTTCGTATCTATGATCACTTGGATTTGAAGCAAAATATTTTTTTGCTCCAATTTGGCATCCATTTCGAACTTCTATGACTTTTTGATCAATTATATTAACATCTACTTCTAAATCATCACATAATGTTCCACAAAATGGACAAACAACATCCGTTATTGTCTGAATTTTTTCTACCATACTTAGACCTCCTTTAGTGTATTAATTAAAGCCACAGCCCCTAAAATTCTGGCGTTAGGAACTGCCTCAACAGATGCTTTCATTCCCTTATAAGTTGGAGTTCCACAGGATTGTGAATCTGGATTAACTACTTGGTTTGCCCAAGGACCCATAGGTATGAAAATTATGCCGGGATGAGGTCCTTCTTCCGATATTGTTGAATAAACCAACACTTCTCCATAATCAGTAACAACTTTTACTGGTGTTCCCACAAGACAATCTAATTTCTTGAAATCATCCTTATCAAAGGCACAAATTGCGGCAGCTCTTACATTTTCTCTAGTAGTTTTCCCTCCTTCAAGTGCTACTCCTTGGTCAATTGTACGACAAGTTATTAATATTAAATTATTCATACTCATCAGTTTACTCCTCCTCTTTAGTCTCACTCCATCGTAGAGTTTTTAATCTCTCTAATAAAGGATCCCAAAACATTTCACTATATTCTCCCGAAGTTTTTACTTCCGTAATATCCAATTTAACTGCACCTGTTGGACAACCATTGTCACACGAACCGCAGAAAACGCACTTCTCTTCATCTACAACCACATTTGGGACGGTCTCCCATCCTTTATCTGATTTTTCAGGAATTGTTATTGCCTCAGATGGACATACCTCGTAGCACGTTTGACATCCACCAGGACATTCTTCATCAACGATGCTTACTTTCCCATCTGTATATTGTTTAACAACTCTTTCAATGCCATTATAACTAGTAATCTTTTTTGCTTCAAATTCCAGTTTAGGAACAACGTGTTCTTTTACTATTTGGATATCGTCTAGTTCTATTACTTCACCATCCTTTTTTAGCGTTAATGCACTAAACGGACACATATATACACATGTTCCACAGAAAACGCAGGCATGGGCGTCATATACCTCAGGGATAATATCTTCTAGAGTTGGGAAACGTCGGGAGGTTCCTACTGGTCCTCGTGAAATAGCATCCTTAGGACATACCCGAGCGCAAGTTCCGCAACCAACACAACGTGTACGATCCAATATTAACTCCAAACTTTCTGTTAAAAATTGAACTTTAACATGTTCTATTTCTTTACTTATTGATCTTGAGATTTTTGGAAATGAAATTTTTAACACCTCATACAATTTCTACTATTTCTAATTGTATTGCAGATTGAGGGCAATTCTTTATACAAACGCCACAACCATCGCAATTATTTTTTCTGTTTTCATCATAGATATCAAAAGCTATTCCATTTTTGACCAATATTACAGCATTTTCTTTATTTAAGAAGCTTTTATTCTTCAATTGGTCAAAATTGATAGGGCACGATACAACACATACATTGCAACCACTACATATGTTTCGGTTAACTTTTAGCCTATAAACTTGCATTTTTTCCCCTCATTAACAATAAGAAATATTTAACACGTCTTACAATAGCGTAAAATGTTAGTATGTCTTTATTAAATTTATACTTCCTTTCTATATGATTAATATTGTATTTAAATTAAAGTATAGTTTTATAAAAAATTTGTTCTAAGAATTTGAAGGTATATAGAACATAAATTAATCAACTAAAATTACAATTTCCTTAAACTTATTAACCTAGACTCGAATTTTATATTAAGAACTCTAAAACTTTTAATTACTAAATTTAAGATTTTAGCATGCAATCATCTAAGAGTGAAGACTGTCTCATTTTTTATGCGTTTACTCCCGAGTTTACAAAATATAAACACGTTTCGTCAGCTATTACCGAATTTATGAAAAATAAACAGATATCAGATCCTTCTGACAGATTTAATCTTATTATGTTTTTAAAGGATGGGCCAAATTATTTAGATCAATTCACTTTTGACCCAGATCATATTTTAAAGACATTGAAGTCTTTAAGCAAAGATATCAGTAGAGCTAATATTGCTGGTGGGATTTTTATCGCAATAACGTTTATTATTGAAGTTTTTAAGAAAATATCTGAAAAATTCTTTCGACTTTTAATATTAGTTGATGATGGAGCTTATGAAATACCAGATGCCATTCTTCCTGCGTTAGAAGAACTTATTAAGAAAGTAAAAGATATGCCTTTTTTCATTGATACAGTACTAATTGGCTCTGCCTATTCTGATCAGGCTCAGAAACTTCTAAAACTTACTAATTTATGTAATGGAGAATTATATGGAATAAAAGGAATAAAAGATTTAACCCCAGTATTAATGGAGTTATCAGAAAAGAAAAGGGTTTCAGCACCTTCCTTTACAAAACAAAAAATAAGAATGATTCTCCCAGATAACGAACCGTTTTTTATAAATTTAGCCGATGATCCAAATACTATAAAAGAAGTAGCAACGTGTTCTATTTGTTTTCAAAGTGATGATCAAGGTGTTGTTGCCTGTCCTTCTTGTGATGCAATAGCACATAGAGTATGTTGGGCTCAATGGGCTGAAACTTCAAGTATTGGAATTTCTCATGTATTTAGATGCCATAATTGCTTTAATATTTTGAAACTTGATAAGCAATTTATTAAGGATGTTCAAACAGGAAAGATTCCCACTATTGCTGAGCTAAATAAAATGAAAAAGAAGAATATTGTAGAATATTTACACGAATTGGAAGCAAAAAATAAACCTCAAGTTGTTCAAACAGATGATCCATTCGCAGCAGATGTGAGAGCTATGATAGAATCAAAAAGAGCACAACCTCAAGAGATTGCACAGGAAAATAAGAAGAAAAGAAAAGCAAATGTAAGTATTTGCCCAAACTGTAGTAAGATCATGATGGGAGATAAGAAAAAATGCCCTTCTTGTGGATTTGCTATGTTTTAGATATATTTGAGTTTTTATATCAAATCTACCTATAATATCTATATCTTTTTACTTAATTCGTCAAAATTTGTGTTTTCTCCCATTTATTTTTAAAATACTGAATAGGATATAATCTCTCCAAAATCTCTAGTATATAAACATTAAGCAATCTTGTAAGATTTTCTTGAATATCTTGCTAAAATTTATAATCATTATATTTAAATAATCTTAGATAAATCCAAATATTAAACGAAAGATTGAATAAATTACTTAAGAAATTTATCGAGGTTCATGACTAAATGTCTGATATATTTACATTTCTTGTAGGTGGTAAAGCCGGTGAAGGTGCAAAAAAAGCTGGTTCTGTGGCGGCTCATATTTTTTCTAGCTTAGGTCGTCATGTCTTTCAAATGGATGATTATATGAGTTTAATAAGGGGAGGTCATAATTTTTCAGTTATTAGCACTTCTACTAACGGGATTTTCAGTCACTATATGAATGCTAACCTAGTTGTTAACTTTGACAAAAGGAGTTGTGAGACACACATGGATGACGTCGCTGAAGATGGTATAATTGTTTTTAATTCAGATGAACAAGATAATGTAGACGGTATAGGAATCCCATTGTCAACTGAAGCAGAAAAGTATCCCATGAAAAGCTTGATGTATGGGGTTGGTGCAGTAGCAATACTATCCTCGACAATAGGTTTCAAAAAAGAGGAGATGAATCAAGTAATTCGAACTCAATACCCTAGGGGAATTGATGATAATATCTCCTTTGCTAACACGATATATGATATGGTAAAACCAGAATTTAAAAATAAATTCCCTTTAGAAAGAGGATATAAAGAACGAAAAATTATCTCTGGAAATGAATCAATTTGCTTAGGTGCTATTGCAGGTGGTTTAGATGTGTATTTTGCATATCCAATGACTCCTGCGTCTTCAATCTTACATTTTTTAGCAAAGCAAGCAAAGAATTTTGGTTTAGCAGTAGTACATCCTGAAAGTGAAATAGCGGTAATAAATATGGCCATTGGTTCAGCTTTTACGGGTGTAAAATCAATGGTAGGTACTAGCGGAGGAGGTTTTGCTTTAATGACTGAGGGGATTTCTTTAGCAGGAATTACCGAAACACCTATTCTCATTGTTTTATCTCAGAGACCTGGACCTGCAACTGGTGTTCCTACATATACAGAGCAAGCAGATTTATCATTTGCTCTTTCTGCTGGACATGGTGATTTTTTAAGGATTGTGGCATCACCAGCAACAGTAGAAGATGCCTTTTATTTAGCATCTGAGATGTTGGATCTGGTTTGGAAATTTCAGACACCAGGGATATTACTTACTGATAAACATCTTTCAGAGAGTAGCATGACAGTTGATATAGATATAAAAAGGGCAAAATGGACGGAACCAAAAATGCACAGTGGAAGTAATTATAAACGCTACCTTGATTCTGATGATGGAATATCTCCAATGCTTTTTCCACCATCAAAAGAAACGATTAAATGGAACAGTTATGAACATGACGAATTTGGAATTACTACAGAAAATGCAGAGATGATATCCTTTATGCATGATAAAAGAAATAAAAAAGAATCCACTCTCATTGAATATTTGAAAAAGAAAGAAACTGTAAATATTATTTGGGGTGAGCATCCGACTAATATTTTTGCCTTTGGTTCTACTTATATGAGTGTTCTGGAAGCTCTTAAATATGGAAACATCAATCCTACAGCGATTCAACCAATATATTTAAATCCTATACCAAAGTGGGAGTTAGAGGAATTTAAAAACCAAGATAATATAGTAGTCGAACAAAGTTCTACAGGACAATTTACAGCTCTTCTACAAGAAAAAGCAGGATTAAACATAAAACATACAATTAAAAGATATGATGGTAGACCATTTGATCCAATTAAATTATCAAAAAAAATTAAGGAGATGCTCTAAAGAAATGGACAATTTAAAAACATATGCCGAGAATACATGGTGTCCTGGATGTGGTAATTTTGGGATATTTACCGCAATAACAAAAGCAATTCCGCTTTTAGAAGAAAAAGGATTAAAAAAGGAGAATATTGTAATAACTGCTGGTATAGGTTGCCATGCTAAAATATTCGATTATTTAAATTTAAGTGGATTTTATGGGTTACACGGGAGAAATAGTTCAAATTCAGAAGGTATTAAGATTGCAAATCCCGATTTAAAAATAATAAATTTCTCAGGAGACGGCAACGGACTCGGTGAAGGGTTAGCACATACATTATTTGCAGCAAAAAGAAATCAAGATATGACTTTTGTGTTGCACAATAATAGTGTATATGCCCTTACAACAGGACAATTCTCTCCATTAACGGAAATAGGGTGGAAGGGGCCATCAACTCCAATGGGAAGCTTTGAGGCTCCTTTCAATCCCATTTCATTACTTATTGAAGTAGGTGCAACATTTGTAGCGAGATGTTATGCAGGTGAAATTAACCACTTAACTGAAACGCTAGTTAGAGCGATAGAGCATGAAGGTTTTTCTTTTATAGAAATCTTACAACCCGCGGTATCATACCATAAATGGACAGAGTATAGTGATAACATTGGATTTCTTGATAAAGAACCAACGACAAAAGAAGAGGCCTTAACTATAGCAAGAAATTCACATAAGTTTACTTTAGGAGTTTTTTATCAAGGTAAAAGGGAAGTATATCATAAAAGTCTATATGGAAATTTAAATCCCGTTAAGAATAGCTTATCAAGAGAAAAAAGATTGCAAAAAATTGAGGAAATTTTAAAGCCTTAAGCTCAAAGCCTACCAATTCCATGAGTACTTCTTTTTTTTTTACTTTTGTGTAAATTTTTAATAAATATTTCTTCATTCATAAGGGAAGGATTGAAAAAAGCAAGGTTTTTTTACTCTTGAAGTTAAAATTTATCCATAATTATTTAATTATAGGTGAAAAATTAGTGGGAAAAATTGATGGAAAAGTAGCTGTAATAACTGGATGTGCAAGTGGTATTGGTAAAGCTACAAGCAAACTTTTTATACAAGAAGGTGCTCGTGTAGTTCTTGGAGATATACAAGACGATTTAGGAAAAGCTTTAGCTGATGAATTAGGACCAAATGCGATATATCAACATGCAAATGTTCGAAGTGAAGACCATATTAAAACTTTAATTGAACTTGCTGTTGAAAAATTCGGGAAACTCGACATCATGTTTAACAACGCGGGATTTGGGGGTGTTGGGGGACCAATTGATGAGATGCCAACAGATGCATGGGATGTAACAATGGAGGTTATGTTGAGGAGCGTGTTTCTTGGTATGAAAAATGCTGTTCCTATTATGAAAAAACAAGGCTATGGGAGTATAATAAGTACTGCTAGTGTAGCAGGGATGAGAACTGGTTTTGGTCCTCATGCTTATAGTACTGCAAAAGCGGGGATAATTCATTTAACTCATACAGTTGCCATGGAATTAGGGGAATTTAACATTCGCGTAAATTGTGTAGCACCAGGGGGAATTGCAACAGCAATATTTGGAAGGGGATTTGGATTTCCTCAAGATTGGGCAGAAAGATTAAGTGATATGCTTAAATCGACATTCCTTTCTCAAATACAACCAATTAAACGAGCAGGACTCCCTGAAGACATAGCTAAAGCGGTTTTATGGTTGGCAAGTGATGATTCGAGTTTTGTAAGTGGACATGCTCTATTAGTAGATGGGGGCCTATTGAGTAGAAGTATACTGGATCAAGATACCGGAGAACTAGAAGAACGATTCAAAGCTCTAGGAATTGAAGATATGGAGGAAAATCGTAGAAAATTGAACCAAGATATTGCAAAATTGAAGCATGAACCAATCGAATAAAACCTTTATTTTTTTTATTTTTAGATCCTAAACTTTGAAACCCATTATATTGAATTTTCATTTTTAGGTATATCTTATTTTTTATAACTTATATTTTAAAAACGTAAAAAAATAAACTTAAAACCAATTTCTATTATCAATTGTTTAATCATAAGTATAGTTTGGTTAATGATTTTAGTAGAATTTTAGGTGCATCTCAATGAATATTCATATAAAAAAGCTAATTGATGCGATTCCTGATCTCGTTGTAATTTTTAATTCTAACTGAAAGGTAGTCGAAGTTTCACAGAAAGTATTAGATTTCTATAACATTTCAGATAAAAATTATTTTATTGGAAAAGATATCTCTGATTTTGTAGTTCAAGAACAGCATGATGATCTTCTAAGAGATTTCAACCAACTCAAAATAAATGGATATATTGAAAAGCATCCTTATAAATTATGATGATAGTAAAATCATTCTTATTCTTACAATTTAAAACTCAATGGATCTCTTTTGCTAGAATGTAAAAAATTATATCAAAAAAAAGTAAATAAGAAAATCGACTAAAAAATTAAGGATTTGGGATGCTGGGTGCTTCTAGATTAAAAACCTGACGTTTATTCGGACTAAAAATCCATAAAATTTTACATTTTTTAGAACAAAAATAATGATTTGGGGGTTTTTGAGTGATGTTTATAAAAACAAATTTATAAGGTCTACCATCTTTCCTCTGATACTTTTTTACATGTTTTCCACAGAATTCACAATTTTTCTTCAAGATAATTAGACTTTCATTTATTTCTTCCACAAACTCTTTAAAGAATTTCATTTTTTATCCTTTTTCGTACTTTACATTCATTCATATATTAGATTGCCTATAAAATTATTGTTTCTATTTATATAGATAAAAAGATGAAATAAAAAGATTAAATTAAAAAAATAACAATATATAAAGTATAGCTTAAATTTTATGCTAAATCGATACGACCGATTGCTCTAAAAGGTAAAATATTGTTGAATGTTTCGTAATCATAGAGTCTTCTTCCATCTACAAGATTGGGTGTCTTCATGTGTTTCTTAAAATCATTTGGTGTTAATCTCTTAAATTCATCCCATTCTGTCACCAAAAGAGCACATTCTGAATCCTTCAATGCTTCCCCAATCGAGCCAGCATAACTTATCTTATTTCCAAAGGCTTCTTCTGCTGATTCCTTAGCTTTAGGATCATATCCCACTATATCGGTTATATTTCTTCTTAAAAGTTCATTAACAATTCTTATACTTGGAGCTTCTCTCATATCATCGGTTCCAGGTTTAAAAGAAAGCCCAAGTAGAGTAATTTTTTTACCTTCTAATTTACCTACTAGACCTTCAGCTATATCAACAATCCGAATAGCTCTAAGATCATTTCTCTCCAATACTGCTTCTAATATTTCTGAAATATAACCTTTAGATCTTGACCACTTGGTTATTGCATTTACGTCTTTATGAAAACAAGCACCTCCAAAACCTACACCAGCACCAAGAAATCTATGATTAATTCGATAATCTAGTCCTACCCCTTCCATAACCTGAACAACATCAACATTAGGAACTAATTCCGCAAGATTCGCAAATTCATTAGCATAAGAAATTTTAGTTGCTAACAAACAATTATTTCCATATTTGACTAATTCGGCACTTTCTAGGTTCATTCTTTTAATAGGGCAATTTTTTAAATGATCTCCATAAAAGTATTCATAAAGCTCTTGAAGCATTTCTCCGCTTCTTTCATCAATTGCACCAATAATTATCCTATCAGGCCTAAGAGTGTCTTCAATAGACCTTCCTTCCGCCAAAAACTCCGGTTGCATACATAAGCCAAAATCTTTACCTGGTTCTTTGCCAGAAACTTCAGTAATTATTTTTCCTACTAGATTCCTTGTAGTTCCGGGAACAACTGTTGATCTTACAACTACTAAGCGATATTTATCACTTTTTTTTAAGGCTTCACCTATTTCTCTAGCGGTACTTTCAATATAACCTAAATTAATTGATTTATCTGGTCTCATTGGAGTTCCTTGAGTGATCATTGAAATATCTGTTTCTAAAATCGCTTGAATAGGATCAGTTAAACATTTTAAAAGATCAGGCTTACTATTTTTTATTTCAGTAAGCATTTCAGCCAATCCGTCTTCAAAAAAAGGCGTTTTAAAATCGTTAATTATTCTAGCTTTGTTTTCATTATGGGTAGAAGCTAAAACTTTTATATCTTTTTGAGCAAAACACGCAGCAGAACATAATCCGATAAATCCCGTTCCTAGAATAGATACACTATATTTATACATTTTATCAAAAATTAATTTTATATTTTTATACTTTATAAAATTTAAAATTAAATTAATCTTTTACGTTCTTTAATTATTGATGTGATAATGATAACTAAATCCTTTTTTAATTAATGGAAGTATTTTGGTTCTTACCCTAAATATTCCCTTTTAGAAGTTGATTGGCAATAATTATTTTCATTATTTCTGAAGTGCCTTCATAAATTTCACATAATTTTGCATCTCGATAATATCGTTCTAGTGGCAAATCCTTCATATAACCATACCCTCCATGAATTTGAATTGCTTCTTGTGAAATTTGACGTGCAGTTTTACTCGCATAAAATTTACACATTGCCGATTCTTTCGAGTAGTTTTTATTTTGATCTCTCAAATGCGCGGTTTTATAGACTAATAACCTAGCTGCGTCTAACTTTGTCGCCATTTCAGCTAATTTAAATGAGATTCCTTGAAACTGAAAGATAGGTTTTTTAAATTGAATTCTTCCTTTTGCATATTCTACGCTTTGTTCGTAGGCAGCTTGAGCTATACCTAAAGATTGAGCTGCAATTCCAATTCTTCCAAAATTTAGTGTTTGCATGGCGATCTTGAACCCATCTTTCATTTCCCCTAGAATATTTTCCTTTGGTATTCGTACATTATTGAAATAGAAGCTTCTTGTTTGATTTCCTCTCATTCCCATTTTATCTTCTTTTGGTCCTATCTCAAAACCTTCCATATCTTTTTCAACTATCATAGTTGTCATGCCTTTCTGTCCGTCATTAGTTTGGAAACGAGTTGCTATTAGAAAAACTGAACCTATCCCAGTATTAGATACGAAAATCTTTGATCCATTTAAAATAAAGTTGTTTCCATCTTCTATTGCTAAACATTCAAGACCTCTAGCATCCGAACCTGCATTTGGTTCAGTCATTGAAAATCCAATAATCTTCTTCCCCGCAGCTAAATCGAAAAGGAATCTTGATTTTTGTTCTTCAGTCCCTTGGTTACAAATTGTTGATGTCCCAAGAGCGTTATGAACTGACAGAGCCAATCCGGTTGAAGCACAAATTCTAGAAATTTCTTCTATGATAATAATATAAGTAAGTGTATCTGACTCTGACCCCCCATATTTCTCAGGGATTAAGATTCCCCATAAGCCCATAATAGCAAGTTCCTCTAATATTTCTGGCAAGATCCTTGCCTCTTTATCCATCAAACCCGCATATGGGGCAATCTTTTCTTCAGCAAAGCTCCTTATGCTGCTTCTGACAAGTTGGTGTTCTTCTGTTAGTTCAATATTCATAATATACCATTACTCCTCAACAAATTTATTTCCTATGCAAACAATGAATTCCAATCTATATTTTTAAGTTAAAAGAGAATGTTAAACCCCTAAGAGATAAATAAAGAATTTTAAAAGACAAAAGGAGTTTAAATTTCTTTTATGAAATTAATAAACCCGTAATAATACTAATAAAGTACTAACAAAACGGTGTCTTTTTAATTTCATAATTAGATCCAATAAATTAATGTACATTTATAATCTTTTTCTCTAATCTTGAAGAATTGACATTAATAACACTTAATTAGATATATTATTAAGTACATCAAAGTACAAGCTGAAAAATTGATCATTTGAAAAAACTTAAAACTATGAGAAAATTGTATTAAACTTATGAAAATCCCATTTAAGATTTAAAATCATGGGAATGGTTTAACACAAACCTATAATGTTACACCCAACACACAAAAAATTAAAGAGAAAACTAAGATGTTTGATTTAAGAGAAAAATTAAAAATCTCCGAAAATGCATTAAACTCCTTAAATAATTTTATTTTGGATAAGAATAATCCACTTATAAATAACTTAATACAGATTATCGAGAAATATGGTGGAATTGATGAAATTAACGATAAGGCGAGAGAAGCTAGTAATCTGGATAATATTTCTCATAAGTTGGAGAATAAAAATCCTGATTATTTAAAGGATATAGAATGGCTTATAGAGCAAAGAGATAGGAATTCATTTATTAATATATTAGATTATAAAAAGCAAATTTTAGGAAATCGATTTAATGAAATTAATTTTGATGATTCTTTTGCTGTGACATTGGAACTTTCTTCTTGCCAATACTTCCCTTTTCTCATAGATATAGCTAAAGATGCTATTGAAAATCAAAAATTAATTCCAGGGCGTATTATTAGAGTTAGAAAAATGAAAGAACAAGAAGATGATGGGGATCTTCTGGCTATGACCGCCGCCATGCAGATAATTGGTGCTTCATATGTAGAAACACTCGATACAAAAGGAACTGCCCCCGGACCAGATGGTTTACCAATTAATATACATCTGGGAGGACCAGATACGATAACAGGATATTTTGGGGGTGTTGGACAACCAAATGACTATGCCTTAAAATGGGTTGACGAATTCTTATATTACTATACAAATTATGGTGTGAGACAGGTATTAAATGTTAATCCCGGTACAGTACTATTAGGCTATTTCATGTATAAATTAGGAATTAATAATGAGTTCAAAATATCGGTATTTATGGGAAATGATAATCCCTATTCTTCTCTTTGGACTTTGTTAACAGCAAAATTATTCGCTCGAGAAGATGGTTCGAGTCCATTAATTGGTTATAATTTATCAAATGCCGTTAATAATCAAACAATAGAGCTTTCAGCGTATATTAGGAAGAAATTTGATTTTGAGGACGTAGTTCGCTTGGAACATCACATTACTGAGACTTGGAAAAGTATAGTTAGGCAACCATATGATAGGCGCGATGAATTGGTGGAATTAGCTAAAAAAGTAAGAAATATAAGTGCGAAACATGAAGGAGGGAATATTAAAGTAGAAGAATCAAGAGAATATCCTACTGACATTCTCGATTATTTCCGTGATAAGCAAGAGATTATTGAATCTGGACTCTGGGAATCTTTAAAATTGAATCATAGAGATAGATATGATGCAGTTAATACAACCGCTAAATTGTTAATAGAGAATGGAATTTCAATATTGGCAGCAAAGAATCTCCATCATAAAGATTGAAAAAAGAGGTGACAAATAAAATGAGTAAATTTGATTTTAGGCCAACAGGAGTTATGCCTGCGTTAGTTACTCCATTTAATAAAGGTGATGAATCAATAAATGAGGAAAATTTAAGGAATTTAGTAAATCACCTAATAGAGCAGGATGTATCAGGGCTTGTACCCGTCGGAACTACAGGAGAATTTGTAAATATGACATTTGAGGAGCGTTTAAGAGTAATCGATATTGTTGTAGATGAAACAAACGGACGAGTGCCTGTGATTGCGGGGACTGGGGAATCTGGAACTAAACTAACAATAGATGCCACCAATGCCGCTACAGATATTGGTGTAGATGCAGTATTAATCGTCACCCCATATTATTTAAAGCCTAAAGCAAAAGGGCTATATGATCATTATTATACAATTACAGAAAAGACTGATATTCCTATAATATTATATAATATTCCCGTCTGTACTGGTGTAGAACTACCATGGACAGTTGTTGAAGATTTAGTAGAAATTGAAAATATCATAGCAATAAAGGATTCAAGTGGAGATTTTAAGTACTTCTCCGCATTGTTAGAAAAAGTTAGTGATAAAATATCGGTTTTAATTGGATGGGATGAGAACGTTCTAGGCGCTTTAGCAGGAGGTGCCGCAGGTTGTATCCTTGGATCTGCCAATGTCATCCCTAAAATATGGCTTGAGATATATGACCATGTAAAAAATAATCGTTTACAAGAAGCCCAAACGCTTCAAAAGCAAATTCAGAAACTTGCTAGGTTATTAATAAACTCAGGAGCTTTAGGTGTAAAGACTTGTTTAAATATGATGAAAATTCCCGTTGGTACTACACGTCAACCGCTTATATTAGGAGATGCACTTTCTTATGAGATTAAGGATGAATTACGTATTGAACTTGAAAAACTCGAATTAATCAAGAAAACAGAAATACAATTCGAAATAGGAAAGAAACCATTAACAAGTCGTTTTTACGCAGTAGGAGTAACTCCTCAAAAGATAACGGATTTTAACTTAAGAGTAGGAGAATCACTTGTTGGGAGTCGTCCCGAACTTGCTCATATCGATCTTCTTATAGGCGAAAAAACTGGACCTGTTGGTAATGCATATGCTCAAGCATTAACAAATCCTGAAGAGGGTCGTGAAGGGCTTCAAGTAATCCTTGAACCGAATATGCAAGTTAAACCCCCTACAATTATGATTCCTACCGTTCGTCCAACTTCTCTTCGTCATGCTAGTCTTACTTATGGACCTGCTCAAGCAGCCATTGCCAAAGCTGTTGTGCAATGTGTTGAAGATGGAATTCTTCCGATTGAATTAGCTGAGGATATTGTTCTAATTGTTAATGTTTTTGTTCATCCAAGTGCAAGTGCAAGAAAAAGAGTGTTTATTAATAATTACAAAGCCACTCGAAATGCAATTCGAAAAGCGATGGAAGGGTTACCGACTGTAAATGACGGAATAGAGAATAAAGAAAATGCTCGACATCCGTTAAGAAATGATCCTTAAGATTTCAAACTTTACATTAAAAATTGATGATCTCAGAACTCCCTTAATACCAATCAATGAAGCTAAAAACGTTCTGAATCTTAAATGGGATTCTTAAAATTCGAAATTTTTTTAATATTCTTTTTCTAAATGTATAATATGAAATTAAGAATTGGGTTAATTGGCCCAGGGAGTTTTGGATATCTTCATTTAAATGCTTACAAAAAGAATGAAAATTGTGAATTAATAGCAGTAGCATCTAGAACAGAACAACATGCTAAACAAGCGGCTGAAAAATTTGATATCCCGAATTATTATTGGGACAATGACTGGAGTAAAATGTTTGAAAAGGATAGTTTAGATGCGGTTTCAATTTGTTCCCCCAATTATTTGCATGCTCATATGTGCACTGAAGCCATAAAAAATGATATAAATATTTTATGCGAAAAACCAATATGTATATCAGAAAAGGAATTAGAAGGCGTTGAGAAGATGTTAAAAGAAAAGAATTTAATATTTTTCAGCTCTTTTCAAAGAAGGTATATACGATTGTTTAATCATATTAAAGAGATTATTAATAAAAAAGTGTTAGGACAATTAACTTTAGTAAGATACTTTTTTTCCCACTATGGTCCATATACTTCTTGGATACCTTCATCGCAGGAAAAATGGTTTTTTGACTCTAAAAAAGCGGGAGGGGGTGTATTAATGGATCTTGGTGTTCATTGCATTGATATTCTTCGATATTTAATAGATGAATTTGAGAAAGTTGAGGGATACAGTTATGCCACTTCCAGTAAGGATATAAAAGATGAAGATAACTGCAATGTATTATTTCGATTTAAAAATGGTACGGCGGGAATAATCAGTGTTTCTTGGTGTAATGAACCAATGGAACAAATTGAATTATATGGAACAAATGGAACCCTGAAACTAGACTTACACTCAACGGAACCCATATCAGTTTTTCCAAAGAAGTTAAAAGGGAATGAATTCATCCAAAGTGCAATTGAATATAGATACAAGAACGACTTTTTTAGATCGCATTTACTTCTAACCAACCATTTTATTAATTGTATTTTAAAAGGTAAACAAGAACATCCTGATTTTAATGACGGGAAAAGAGCTACTGAATTTGTTTTAAAATCTTATTCACTAAAAAAACATTGATATCTCAGTATTTTTAGGTATAATTTATGTAATATTTTTCTTTGGTTCTTTCAATCCTATGTATCCTCTTACAAAGGCTTTTAGAACCTGTATTAAATACCAGAAACCGCTCTCTTTAAATGGAATCGTTATAAAATGAGAAAGTCTGTAATTTAACATATCTCTTCTTCTAATTCCTAAATAATCTCCCAAAATAGAGACCCAATTCTTTACTTGGATCCTTTTTTTCGTTAATCCGAGTGCAGAAGTAAAGCCATCTCCAAAGATTGTTAAAAATGCATGACACCCGGGGCAAAGAGAGCATAGAACATCTGCTTTTGACTCAACTGCTTCATCGATTATCGGCAGGATGTCTTTTTTCAAGATTAGATTTAAAGGATTACCCAATTCTCTAAATATACAATATAAATCGCAAAGTGAATTTTCTTTATTGTGTTTCATTTCAGATAAACTTATATTTGGGAGAACGGAAATAAGGTTTCTAATGCTTGAAGTATCCCCGCTATGTGCTAAATGGCAAGAATCGTGAATAGTTATAACATTTGATTTAATATTAAAAGATTGAAGTAGCTTTCTATTATCATCTTTCCTTAAAAATTCAGCAATATAATCCGCAGCATAAATAATTTCTAGATCATACTCTTCAATTAATTGAGGTGCAAGTTTTTTAAGCCCATAATAACAAGTTGCACAATAAACAATTACCTTTTTTGTATTGAATTTTTTAATCTCATTGACTAAATTATTTAGAAGGAAAATCCCTTCTTCAAATTGACCGTACTCAATTAATTCTGCCCCACAACATGTCGGTTTATCAAATAGACCTTCAATTAACCCAAAGTTAAGATTAAGTTTAATCAATATCTCTAGTAATGTATAATATTGATTTTCTAATAATTGAATACCGCAACCTGAAAAAAATATAACATCCCGTGTTTGGGGTATTCTATATTCTTCAAATTTTTCTCTTTTTAGCTTAGGGATTAAGTAATTGTTTAAGTTCCTAAGGAAATATGTAATTTTTCTCCCATTTACAAATTTCCCAAAAAATGAAGGAATATTATGAGGAAGCCATGTATAATTTCGATCAAGCTTAAATAATTCAAATTTGATAGCCGTAAGACGTTCTGATAAGTCTAATCCGTTAATACAAGATTTTTGGCAATTTTTACAATACAAGCATGATTTTAAAAATTTCCTAACCTTTTTTACATTTTTTTTATCCAAATTATTCTGAAAAAGGTTTTTTAGGGTTTTATGAATAGGGTATTTAGTATTTTTATAAGCAAAACAATTTTTAAAGCAGATTCCACATTCTTTACATTCCTTAATATAATATTCTTTAAATTTTGAAAATTCAGTACTCGAGATTGATGAAGTTTTCATAATTATAAATAACTTAGTAAGGTCTATTGGAATGAATGAAAAAATAAAATGAAGAATAATCTATTTCTAAGGTTTTAATCTGTTGTTTGGATCAAATGGAATTACTGCTTGCTCCTTAATCTCATCCCCAAAATAGAATGCTGTTTCATGATCATACTCTCTTATCGGACCTGTCAAACAAAAAGGTGTAGGTGGTCCACGCTTACCATTTGCATCTAAAGCGGCGCCTGTGCAAAGATAGATACCCTCGTCAAGTTTACGAACTTCATCAACCAAATCGTTTCTTGCCGAAAGATTCTTAAATGCACCATATCGCATTCTCAATGTTGGTTTACCATCAAAAAGCGATACATTCATATCTGTTCCAAATCGTAAATGATGTCTTTCTTTACCATCAATTACGTATCTATTGTAACCTTCACCTGTTGTTGATGTTTTTGGAGTGTAAGCTTTTCCTTTCCAGATTCCCATAGCAGTCTTATTCATCACCCACTCACTCATCTGATTACCCCTTTCACTTCCAGTGTCTAGAGTATGACCATCAAATTCACCATCCATTTCCTCAAATGCCGGTGCAGGTAAGGTTTTGTATAATTCAAGCAGTTCTTCACGGGGCATCTTTTTAAGTCTTTCCACAGTCCATTTCTCTTTAGATATTTCTTTTGAAATAGTCATTTTTTATTAACCTAAGAATTAGTTATAATTTGTTTAATATATAGTTTGAATTATAGAGATTTAAACTTTTTTACAACTAGAAAGCAATTTAGATGAACTGATGAATTGCTTTTATGTCTGGATAATCAAATAGGTTTTAAAATTATGCACTCTACGAAATACAAAATATTAAAGTGAATTATAAGAAAAACATAAAAAGTTGAGAAAATTGACTGAACCATTAAAAATAGGATTGATTGGAACAGGATCAATAGCGAAATTACATGGTAATGCTTATAAGAAATTTCCAGAAAAAGTTAAACTAACGGCTGTTTGTGATATCAATGAAAAAAATGTTAAGGAGTTTGCTAGTGCCTTTAAAATAGGAGAAGTATATTTTAATCATGAAGACTTATTAGAAAAAGCGGATTTAGATGCTGTTGATATCTGTACTACTCATGATACTCATTATCAAATAACCATGGCTGCCGTTGAAGCAGAAAAGCATATTCTTTTAGAAAAACCGATGGCAATAAAGATAGATCATTGTAGAGAAATGGTAAATAAAGCGGAAAAGGAGGGATTAACTTTTATGATTGGTCAGAATCTAAGATATTTACCACAATCGCAAACAGTTCATAGATTAATAAGAAAAGGGGAGATAGGAGATGTATGGACCGCCCAATGTTTTGATGTAATGGGTTCTATTCCACCTGGCTCAAAAGTTTCCAATCCACCAAAAACTATACACTGGTATTTTAATGGGAAAAGGTCTGGTGGGGGTTCCCTTATCACTCTTTCAATTCATAGTATTGATCTCTTTCGTTATTACATAGGTGATATTGAAAAAGTTATTGCTAAAACATGGACAGGGAATCCATATTTCTCTAATAATGCTGAGGATAGAGTGATTGGAAACCTATTCTTCAAAAATGGGGCAATTGGCTATGTTATGAGTTCCTTTACAACAGTTTCCCCATGGTCCCATAGATATATAATTTTTGGGGAGAAAGGTACAATCAGTTCTGATCCCCCTGTTGGTGAAATGAATATTAAACAATTTCTTGCCCCAGTAATGATATCTTCAGTAGACCGTGACGCGGGGTTAAAAAATAAATTCAATCCACTCAAACTTGAGATGGATGGATTATCTGGAAACGATCCATACATAAATGAGATTCTACATTTTGCCGAATGTGTTCATAGTGGAAAAGAACCCATAAGCAATGGAAAAGATAACCTAGGTACCATGAAGACCATCTTTGCTATTTATAAATCTGCACAAACAGGAAAGATTGTTAATTTGAATTCATTTTAATATATTTAAAATTAAATTTTCTATTTAGCAACTAAAAATATTCATAAGAATTATTGGATGATAATCATGACCATACCTGATTTAAGGCAAGAAAATAAAGTAGTTGTTATAACGGGTAGTAGAAGAGGTATTGGAAAAGCTATGGCATTAGCATTTGCAGAAGCAGGTGCTAATATTGTTCTTTCTGATTATGTTGTCGATGATGGGCAGCTTGATGCTCTAGCTAAAGTAATTAAAGAAAAATTTGGGAGAAAGGTTCTGACATCCCAAACTGATGTAACGAAAATGGATCAAATAGAAAGCATGGTTAATAATGCTTTAGATGAATTGGGACGAATTGATGTTCTAATTAATAATGCGGGAATCGTTGGTAATGCCCCACTTTTAATTAATTTCAATGAGAAAGACTTTGAATTAGTATTTGATGTCGCAATAAAAGGTTCTTTAAGATGTGTGAAAGCTGTCAGTAAAACAATGATTAAACAAAATTCTGGAGTTATTATAAATATGTCATCTGTAGGGGCATACATTAACTTTCAAAGTGCATATAGCCTTGCTAAAAGTACTTTGATTCAAATAACAAGAGGTTTAGCCACACAACTTGGTCCATATAATATTCGTGTTAATGCTCTTGCTCCGGGGGTTATTAAAACTGATATGACGAAATTAATTTTTGATAATCCTCAAATTCAACAGTTCTACATTGACAGAACCCCATTAGGCAGAACGGGAGAACCAGAAGATATTGCTCATGTTGCGTTGTTTTTAGCTTCTGATGCAGCACGCTATATTACCGGACAAACTATTCTAATTGATGGAGGAATAGGTCCAATGGAACTCCCAGGGACAATTCCTTTAAGTAAATATGCTAAAAGCATTAAAAAATTCTTATTAGGACATGAAAACTAAGCATTTTATAATTCATTAATCAAAATTCTTAGTGCTTTTAATAATTTAATTCGATTTCTTGTAAATTTAATAAATTATAACATTAACATTGAAAATATAAAGTTTCTATCAATAATTGGAAATGTTTGTTATTTACAAATCCAAAAATACATAAATTGAGATAAAAAATGACAGAACAAACGCTTAAATTAAAAGTTGGTTCAAAGGCTCCAAAATTTTGTTTACCAGATAAAGATAATAAAGAAGTGTGTCTGAAAGATTTTAAGGATAAATATGTAGTTCTTTATTTCTATCCTAAAGACAATACACCGGGATGCACAACTGAAGCAATTGGATTTACGGAAATTTTACCAGAGTTACAAAAATTAGATGCCATAGTTATTGGAATTAGTCCAGATTCTCCTGAGTCACATGCGAAATTTATTGAGAAAAAAAATTTGAAAGTTATTCTTTTAAGTGATCTCAAAAAAGAAGTAATTAATGCATATGGGAAATGGGGTAAGAAAAAATTTAGGGGCAAAGAATATATCGGTGTAACACGTAGTACGTTTTTAATTGATCCTAATGGAATCATTGCACACATCTGGCCTAAAGTTTCAGTAAATGGACACCCCGAAGATGTAAAGCAAATTTTAGAAGATTTAAAAACTTAAAGATAAACAAATTTCTTTTTATTTAATTATTATAAACCTTAAGAGCTGAGTATTTATGAATGTTAAGGAAGCAATTGAGAAAAGAAGGGCTTATAGATCATTGGATCCTTTTGAAATTTCAACAGAATTAATCAATGATTTTGCTAGTGTAGCCCAAATCACTCCTTCCTGTGCCAATAAACAACCATGGAAGTTTATTTTTATATACGACCAAGATAAATTAACAGAGTTATATTCAGTCTTATCTGAAGGTAATAAATGGGTGGAAAAGGCTTCAATGATAATTGCTGTTTTTAGCAGACCTGAATTCGATTGTATTATTGGAGATCGTCTTTATTACTTATTTGACACAGGAATGGCGACTGCGTTGATAATACTTCGCGCTACGGAACTCGGGTTAGTCGCCCATCCTATCGCAGGTTTTAAAGAAGATATGGCAAAAAAAATTCTAGGAATACCAGAAGATATGAGATTAATTACTCTCATTATCATTGGAAAACATTCTAAATTTATTAATCCCGTTCTTTCTGATGCAATGAAATTAGGAGAAAAACAAAGACCTCCGAGAAAAAAGCTCGAAGATTTTGTTTTCATAAATAATTATAACCAAAAAATTAGTAAATAAAAGGAGGAAATAAACATTAATACTAACCTAGAAGCAACTGTAAAAAACCATTTACAGAATGAAAAAAGTCCATATTTAACCCAACATGCTAATAATCCTGTTGATTGGTATCCCTGGGGAGAAGAGGCGTTTGATAAAGCTAAAAAAGAAGATAAACCTATTTTTTTATCAATAGGGTATTCTACGTGCCACTGGTGTCACGTAATGGCTCATGAGTCTTTCGAAGATGATGAAGTAGCAGAATTGATGAATAAAACGTTTATCTCAATCAAAGTAGATAGAGAAGAACGTCCAGATATCGATAAAATTTATATGACCGTTTGCCAAATGATGACCAGTTCAGGTGGATGGCCTCTTACAATCATTATGACTCCCGACAAGAAACCATTCTTTGCAGGAACATATTTTCCAAAAAAGTCTCGTTTTGGTCGAGTAGGTTTAATTGATCTAATTAATCGAATTAAAATTTCATGGGATACCCAAAGAAATGATCTACTTAGCTCTGCAAACCAAGTAACATTCAATCTTAAAAATATTGATCAAGAATCACCTGGAGAAAAATTTAATGAGTATTCTCTCAAAAGAGCTTATGAAATGTTAACAAAACAATATGATAAAATTAATGGGGGATTTGGAAACAGACCAAAATTCCCAACTCCCCATAACCTCATATTTTTATTAAGGTATTGGAAACGTACTGGTGATATAAAAGCTTTAGATATGGTAGAAAACACTCTTCAAGCTATGAGAAAGGGTGGCATTTATGATCATATAGGTTTTGGATTCCATAGATACTCAACTGATGCCTCGTGGCTGGTTCCGCATT
The DNA here is from genome assembly GCA_019894875.1 of Promethearchaeota archaeon. The sequence continues at coordinate 22,484 of JAGXNR010000011.1, forward strand.
TTGAAAAAATGCTATATGACCAAGCACTTATCGCAATTGCTTATATTGAAACTTATCAAGCAACGAAAAATAAAGAATATAAACAAACCGCTCAAGAGATCTTTACATATGTTATGAGAGATATGATATCATCAGAAGGGGGATTCTATTCAGCTGAGGATGCCGATAGTGAGGGAGAAGAAGGAAAATTTTATGTGTGGTCCCATCAAGAATTAGAAGATATTCTAGATGACGAAGATTATAATTTAGTTAAAAAAATTTTTAATGTGGATGAACTTGGTAATTATTTAGAAGAAGCAACGGGCAAAAAAACTGGTAAAAACATACTGCATTTAAAAAAAGAACCTACCAAAGAAGCTCAAGATAATATTGAAAAAATTCGATTAAAAATATTCCATGAGAGAGAAATAAGAATACATCCGCATAAAGATGATAAAATTTTAACCGATTGGAATGGTTTAATGATCGCTGCCCTAGCAAAGGGTGCTATAGCTTTTCAAGATGAAGAGTATCTTAATATCGCCAGAAAGTCAGCTGATTTCATTCTTTCAAATCTTTATAGTACAGATCGTAATTTATTACATAGATATAAAGATGGAATATCAGAAATTAATGGTTATTTGACAGATTATTCCTTTCTTATATGGGGATTAATTGAATTATATGAAGCAACATTTGAAATAAGTTATTTAAAATCAGCAATAGAATTGCATCAAAAACAGATAGACAAATTTTGGGATGATAATACTGGTGGATTTTATTTTACTGCTACAGATAGCGAAGAATTATTAATTAGACAAAAGGAGATCTATGACGGTGCTATTCCATCTGGAAATTCAATCGCCACTTTAAACTTATTGAGATTGAGTTATCTCACAGGAAATCACGAACTTGAAGAAAAAGCCGATTTATTGAATAGAGTTTTCTCAGAAAGGATAAAATCAAATCCATTAGCTTATACTCAATTTCTCGTCGCTATAGATTTTGCCATTGGTCCCACTTATTCACTGGTGATTGGCGGTAATACAGACGCAGAAGATACTAGGTCGATGATCAAGGCAGTTAATAACATATATACTCCAAACAAAGTATTTATTCTCAGAAAAACCGAGGAAGAAACTCCAGATATTGACAATTTTTCAAATTTTGTACAATTTTTTGAAAATCTGGAGGGTAAAGCTACAGCATATGTATGTATTAATAAAACTTGTAAACCTCCAACTCAAGAAATAGAAAAAATCATCCAATATTTAAAGGCGGATTGGAATTAACACATTTATGTGAGTAAACTTACTTTCTTTGATACTAAAGACTCCATTTCATCTAACGATTTCACAGTATTCATCTCATCTTGAGTAATAAATAATGTTAAATTCCCGTTATCTTGAATGTAAGCAGAAGGATAATTAGCGTTATTAATTTCAAAATCTTTTTCAAATTCATCTCTAAGTATAATAATTTTAATCTTTATCTTTATATTCTTCCGGTTATAATTGAGTAAATTTGTTCAGCAGAAAATCCTTTTATATCAATCGCAGAACATCTACAGTTTCCAGAACAAGCACCGCAACCTTTACATAAAGTCTCATTAATTGCAGCGATTTTACCAAACCTTCTATCATCAGTAATGTCAATTGCTCCGTAAGCACAGTTTTCAACGCACATACCGCAGCCAATGCAGCGTTCAGGACGTATTATAGCAAAGAAAGGTTCAATTTCAACTTCACCTTGAGCCATTAATGTAATAGCACTTGCAGCAGCACCTTTAGCTTGACTAACAGAATCAGGGATATCTTTTGGTCCTTGAGCAACACCAGCAATAAATATACCATCTGTTAAGGTATCTACAGGTCTTAATTTTGGATGTGCTTCCAAGAAAAATCCATCAGCAGATTTTTGAATTCTTAACAGTGACGTAATCTTATCAGCATCAGCTCTTGGTTCAAGTCCAGTGGATAATACGAAAAGATCAACTTTCATTTCTAGAGGTTGTTGAAGTAGTGTATCTTCCGCTCGAATGATAATGTTATGATCTTCATCTTCACTCACTTCAGCAATTCTTCCTCTAATATAATTAATACCATAATTTCTTGCAGCTGATTCATAAAACTCTTCGTATCCCTTTCCAAACGCTCGAATATCAATGTAAAAAATATAGATATCCGCTTCGGGGTGTTTTTCTTTGTATTGTCTTGCTTGTTTAGTTGCATACATACAACATACTCTAGAACAATATTGATTTCCGCCTTCTCTAAAGTTTCTACTTCCCACGCATTGAAGGAAAGCAATACTATGAGGCTCTTTAAGATCTGAAGGTCGTACAGGTTTTCCTACAACTGGACCAAAAGAACTTAGCAAGCGTTCCATTTGAAGTCCAGTAATAACATTAGGATATCTTCCGTATCCATATTGCTTCAATTCCGTTGGATCATATGAATCCCAACCTGTAGCTACAACGATAGTTCCTACTTTCACTTTAATTTCTTCTGGTTCATCATCATAAATTATTGCTTCAGGCTCACATACATCTTTTCGAGCACAAATCCCACATTTAATACAATTTTCCATATCAATAGTATATTCTCCTGGAACTGCTTGAGGAAAAGGGACATAAATTGCTTTTCGTGTACCTAATCCTATATCAAATTCATTCCCTACAGTTATTGGGCAAGAATCAACACATATTCCGCAAGCAGTACATTTTACTTGGTCTACATAATGAGGTTTTTTTAAGATAGTCACTTCGAAATTACCAATATATCCAGTTACTTCGGTAACTTCAGAATAGGTTAGAAGTTCAATATTCTTTTTTCGTGAAACTTCACTCATTTTTGGTGTGAGTATACATGCTGAGCAATCCATTGTTGGGAATGTTTTATCAAGTTGAGCCATATGGCCCCCAATTGTCGGTGTTCTCTCAACGAGATAAACTTTATATCCTGATGTGGCGATATCCAAAGCAGTATTCATACCGGTAATACCTCCACCAATTACTAAACAAGAAGGTTCTACACTTACTTTTTGCACTTCAAGAGGGATTAATTCTCGAGATTTGGCAATTGCCATTCTGATATGATCTTTTGCAGTTTCATAAGCTCCTTCTGGTTCTTTCATATGCACCCAGGTGGAATGTTCTCTTATGTTTGCCATTTCGAACAAGAACTGGTTTAACCCCGCTTCCTTGCAAGCAATTCTGAAAGTAGGTTCATGCATTCTTGGAGAACATGCAGCAACCACAACTCGATTAATTAACCCCGCTTCAATATCTTCTTTAATCATTTTTTGACCAACATCAGAACACAGGAATTTATACTCACGACTTACCTCTACGTTTGGTAAAGTCTTAGCATATTCTACTAAATCTGGAACTGAAACTACACCACCAATATTTACACCACAATGGCAAACATAAACTCCTATTTTAGGTCTCTCATTCCCTGTGACTTTAATTTCTTTTTTAATTTCTGTCATTTTATTTTTTCACCTATGTCAATTGTTCCTTAACAATATTCAAAAATGGATCAACAGAAATAAAAGGAGAAACACCTGATAATTCATGGTTTTTTATTAAACCCAACAAACTGGGATCAATTCCGAACGCGATTCCTAGTAGTTGAGTTATATATATTACAGGAATTTTGAAGGGTTCACCTATCTCATTACTAAAAATATTATTTGCCTCCATTTGTCCAAGATCTAATTGTAAGTGACAAAATGGACAACAATCAACAACAATATCTACTCCAGCATCTCTCATATTGGTGAGCTTTTCCCTTGTAAAATCAGCGGATATTTCTTTCACAGCAGTTCTTACAGCACCTCCCGCGCCACAGCACATAAACTTATCTTTGTAATCAATACTTTTTGCCCCAGTTAATTCAACAATTTCATCAAGAAATGTTGGAGCCTCATATTCACCATTCCAGGGTCTTTTGTCACTGGGTTTTACAATATGGCAACCATAATGTACTCCTATTTTTAAATCTGTAAATTTGTATTTAATATGGTCTTTTAAATAATTAATACCCATATCAAGGTACAAAGCTTGAACAACATGTTTTGGTTCTAAATTACCTTTATAGACACGATTAACTTTAGCAAGATATTTATTAATTTCTTTTTTTAATTCATACTCATGCTCAAGTTCATACCATGCATCCCTTAAAGTTCCATAACAACCATTGCAGCCTGTAAGAGGATTAACGCCTAATTCTTCTGCAATAGAGATATTTCTAGCAGCAATTACGAGCCAAGTTGGAATATGAAATGCTCTAAAAACACCTGGTGCAGGACAACATGAGGCTCCGGGTAAATCTAAAAGCTCAGCACCAAGGTGATCAAACACACTTCTAATTGAAGCTTCAATCATAGGATAACGATTAGGGATTACACATCCTAAAAAAAAACCATATCTCCATTTACTTTCTTCACTCATTTCTCTTCCCCCTTATTTTTTTTTTCTAGTTTTGCTCTTTCTTCTTTAAGTTTGGCTGCATTATCCAATAATTTTCTAAAACCCACTTCTTTCATTAATTCTTGGCATTCAATTACAGCTTCAGGATAAGAGTGAACTGTGGGGGGTAAGGGTGGCAATCCATACGATTCTCTTAGATCTCTCCATTTTTTATTATTTTCTCCGTTAGCAGGAACACCATGTCCAGTAGCATAAAATATATTATTAGCTAATGCAAAATGAGGATCTAAAATGTATCCTTCTTCAACAGCAATATTCCTGAGTTTGATGATCATATCGGTTACAGGAATATTTCGAGGACATCTTTCATAACAGTAATAACAAGTTGAACATAACCAAATATCGATATCTTGTAATACAGAATCATCTCCAGATAAGGCCTTTCTTATAGCAGACCTTGTGCGGTATGCTGTCCTTCTACCTGACGGACACCCACCCGTGCAAGTACCGCAATTTATACATGCTCTTAACTTCTCTAAACCCGCGTCTACAAATTTTTGGGAAATTCGTGAACTTGTGGACTTATAAACTTTTCTTTTTATATATTTTTCTACATTTTCGCTCATTTTTGATTCAAACCTCGTTATTTGTTTAAAAAGGGATTAATGATTTTGAAATAAAACAAGATGTTGACTTTTTTTGTTTGATCAAACTAAATAATTGCTTATCTTATGTAGGTTAAAGTATTTTTCTTAAAAAAAGTTGTTATCAATAAATAATAATCAAATTCTTATTATGAGCTATTTGATATATTTAGAAATTTTAAAAGAATATTTCAGAGATAGAATTCACAGTGAACGCTCACCATTTAATATATAAAAATAGTTTTAACCCCGACTAAGATAAATATTCAGAAACAGATTCATCCAAATTATACCTATTTAAATTCATCCAGATATTCAACTTGCTTTTGTTTTGGTAAGAACGCTAATTCTCTTCTTATTTTCTTCTTCTTCTCATTAGAAACTTTTAGTTGTTTTAATCTATCTCGAATATCCTTTGAAAGAACGGTGTATATCCTTGAAAAAAATCTTTTGATTTCAGGAATCTCTTCAAGATCTTTATTATTCGAATCTCCTTTAATTATTATCACCATATATTTGTATTTGATCAAACTGAGAAAAGCTTAATAATGGCACTCTCTCAATAATATAATTTTATTAATACTTAATAAAATAATAGGAGTCCATTTCTTCGTCTATTTTCATTTTATAAATATAGAAAAGATTAGGAAAAGTTAGATTTGATAACTAAAATTATTTTTCTCTAGGGATTGAAAATTTAAAGGTAGTACCCTTGTTTCTTCCCTCAGAGGTAAGCCAAATTTTTCCACCATGTAATTCAACAAGCTTTTTTGTTATATACAAACCTAGTCCCGTTCCCTCTATCGCTACATCCCAACCTTGCCCATACCGTTCTATTTTACCAAATTGTTTGAAAACCTGATCTTTCTCTTCTTCAGTAAATCCGATCCCATTATCAGTAATGGAAATAATATGTTCAATATCGTTCATATAAGTTTGAATCGAAATGGTTCCTCCTGGTTGTGTATATTTAACCGCGTTAAGAAGCAAATTAGATATAACTTCATAAATTCTTTCTTTATCAAACATAGCTTCTACCTTTTTATCTGGATCAAATAATACCGACTGATTTCTTAAAGCAGTTAAGCCTTTTAATTCTTTCACACAGAAATTAATAAGAAATGTTAGGTTATCTTTGTTTTTATTCAATTTCAACTGACCAGCTTCTAATTTTGCACTTTCCAGTAAAAGGTTTATGATTTTTTCTAGGCGTTTACTTCCATCTTTAATTTCATCCAGAATTGAGATTGTTTCTGGATCTAATTTGGATTTATGAAGTGTTAATAAAAGTTCAGTAAATCCTTTTATTGAGATTAAAGGAGTTTTTAATTCGTGGGAAGTTCTAGATAATAATTCTGTCTTAAATTTATTAATCTTATTTAATGTTATATTTTGCTCTTCTAAATCTTGTTGTACTTGCCATCTCCTTTGTTCGATTTCAATAGCGTCGCATATTAGAAACAATACTAACTTATCTTGTCCACTAATAATAGGATTATTTTTATAAAATACACAGACTATATTATCCAATCCTTGTTGTGTTCGTATTACCTTTCCAAAGCATCCCTTAGCTTGAACTTCTTTAATATAGGGATCTGTATTAATGTAACTTCCCTGATCAGTATTTGTGAATGTTTGAGGAAAATCATGTCCTTCTTTAAAGAATTCGTTAATTAGAAGCTTTTCAGATAATTCCTTCGAATCAAAAGTATAAGAATCATTATTAGAAGAAATTATATTATATTGTTCTTGATCTTCAGATTTTACTTTATGAGCATATAAAATAAGATCACCATCCAACAGTTTAAGACCAGTATTTAATAGCAATTTAATGTTATTTTGTATATCTGCTGTGAAATTTAGAAAATTTACGTTTAGCTCATAAATAAGTTCTTCATACATTTTTTTTTCGGTTATATCATCCAACCATAATCTAGTGCTTATGAGTTTTTCATTTTCGTCAAAGTGAGGTATCCTTTTTCCGGATACCCATTTTAATTTTCCATTTTTGTCAGTTATCCTAAATTCTAATTCCATTTCGTCATGGTTTTCCATTATTTTTGTTAAATCTTTTGCATGGATTATTCTATCACGTATAAAAAAATCACTAAGTTCCTCTTTTTTATACCCGATAATTTCTAGCAATTTAGGATTTATATATTCTATTTGATTTTTGTTTACATCTATTTCCAGGATACCTATCGAAGACGTCTCTAATAAATCTCGGTATTGCTCTCTACTCTTCTTTAAAGCTACTTCTGCCATTTTTATTGTTGTAATATCATGTAAAACTGCCAGAATATGTAGTTTACCCTTTATAGTAATAAGAGATCCAGTAATTTGCATCCATCGTAGTTTCCCTTCCTTATGTATAAACGGAAATTCTAAAAATTCAATTTTATTTTCATTAAAGAGATCTTTAAAACCCCTTTCCATAAGATTTACTGCATTTTGATCATATATTTCCAACTCTAGAAAGGTTTTACCAATAAATTCAGATGTGGAATAACCGGTAATATTCTCTATTGCCGAGTTACATTCGATAATCTTTCCTTCAGAATCAGTAAGAACAACACCATCTGGTAGTGTTTCAAATAATTGATGATATTTTACTTCAGATTCTTTTAATTTCTGTTCTGTGATCTTTCTATTTGTTATATCTACAATAGATACAATGACATTTGACCATGTCTTCTCAGATCCAGGAAGTATTAATGTTTTAGCATGAAGATATATTGTCTCTCCTGTGAATGTTTGAGAAACAATTTCTGCCTCGTATTCTGTTTCACCACTTATTAAATCTAGTAGTTCTTTTTTATTGTGTAAGAAGACATCTTCAGTAAGAAGATTATAATTGCCTTGGGCTATTTGATTCATTCTTAAAATAAAATCTTCTTTGCTTTGAGCTTTATAAGTGTCTAATGATTTCTTATTTACATCAATTACTTTAGATTTACCGATACATTTAAGAATTTCTTCAGGATGATCGTTAAGAAATTTCTCAAAATCATCTATTTCTAAACTTCTTAAATAATCAATATATCTCTTTATTTCTGAAAAATCTAGGTCAATCAAACCTAATGGGGAATTTTCAAATAACTGACGATATCTCCATTCTGATGATTTTAATTTTTCCTCTGCATTCAATTGATTAGTTACATCAATAGACATAACCAAATCTGCAGGTCTACCTTTATAATTGATAGATTTAGAAAAATTCTCGATCCAGCGGATATTTCCTGATTTTGTTATAATTCGATATTTATGATGTTGAATAACATCTTTTTTACCCTCTTCCTTTTTCTTAGCCTGTTCCATTACGAATTCTCTATCATCAGGATGAATGAGCTTTGCAAATTCATAAGGTTTCCATTTTTTAATTTCTTCTATAGAATACCCATTCAACTTTATTGCTTGTTCATTGAAATATTTAAAAATACCATCTTGGATAACGATTATTCCCATGAATGATTGAAAAGCAATAGTTCGGAATCTTTCTTCAGATTCTCTCAACTCTTGTTCTGCAAGTATCATCTCGTTAATGTCTCTTATAGTTCCTCTTACTCCAACTATATTTCCATCTTTAAAAACAGGTCTTGAATGAATTCTAGCATAAAAATAACTTCCATCTTTTTTACATAACAAATAATCATTAGGTTCTGTTTCCTTCCCTTCAAAAATTTCCTTAATATGTAAAAGTGCTTTTTCTTTATAATTAGGGTGAATGAAATTTGATACATTTAAGCCTTCCTTTAAATCCTCTGGAGTATATCCGAATTTTTTTAAAGCGACTGAATTTACATAGGTTAATTTTAAAACATTATCTGTTTCAAAAATAATATCCGGTAATAAATTTGCTAGTTCTCTGTATTTTTCCTCATTTTGTTTAGTATCAGATAATTTGATTTCCAATTCCTTTCGTTTTGAAATATCTCTTAGATTAATCAAAACTTTATTAGAAGCAATATTACCATTATATTTTTTTATTATAATCTTAACCCAATAAAGATCTTGCACTGAAGTTTTAATCCTCATTTCCTCATATTTCTTCATAGTTTCCATTTGATTTTTTAAGAAAGTGATTATTTTCTTAGCATCATCGGAATAAACTAAATTCAAAAAAGAGGTTCCTATGAGTGTATCATGAGTATAACCCAACTTCTCTAAAAAACTACTATTATTAATAAACTCAATCTTAAACTCATGCTCTGATTGAGCAATCATAAATAAATCATCAGTTATATCCATAAAAAGAGGGAATAGCGTTTCAAAATCTTCACAATTTTTTTTACCATTAGAAATCATAAAAAACACTTATGTAAACAAATCGTCTTAAAGTTTTAATAAGATAATATGTATTTTTCCTTGATATTTCATTAGTATTAAGATCGGTATTTATATATTGTCGTATTAGAAGTAATTCGTAATAGTTACATACACAAAGTTACAAATTTATCAATTTAGATTTGTTTTCTATTATTTCAAATAATAAGGTTTTGGAGCACTAAAAGCCTTTTAATTATATTAACTCTATTATAGCATATAGTCTTTTGAATTTTCAATATACTCTATTTCTGCGATAATAGTTTTAGTGAGATTTTGATAATCTTTTCCATATACTACTTTGCTTTGAGAATCCTTCGAATCGGAATATCTTAAAGTAAGAGCTGCCGCAAACATTAATGAGGCCTCATTGATTTCACCTTGAACAATAGTAACTGGTCCGGGAATATCTTCAACTTCCATTATCAAATCATCAGGTTTCTTGAGTTGGAGTAAATGGTTATTTTCAATTTCATTTCTTCCTATAATTATTTTTGTATTATGAAAACGAAACTGTCTCCCTTCTCTTAGGATGCTAATATCTTCTATTAACAGATTTTTTGTAAATTTCAGATAATCTTTCATTCTATTGGAAAAATTTTGATCTGTTAGTAAACACCCCCCACATGCAAAATATTCGTCGAGTAATTTATGTTGTCTAGCTAAATCTAATTGAATTTTTCTACTTCTTCCGTTTATTCCTAATAACTTTGTTCTATCAATTAATCCTTGTTCTTCGTAAATTGTTGGTTCTAAATGTAGAGCAGATAAAGGTCTTAAGAGCCTTTTTTCAAGGCCTGATTCTTTTTCAACTATTTTTAAAGCATTCATATGTTGAGATTTTGGACGTTGGTTAAGAACTTCTCCAGTGAAAATGAAATCCGCTTTAACTTTTTCGTTAAATTCAATTGCTTTTTTTAAAATATATATTCTACAATCAATGCAAGGATTAAGATTTTTACCGTAGCCGAATTTTGGATTACGTACAATCTCTAAATAATCATTACCTTTAGATATGCTATAAACTTTTATCCCAAGTTTTTCATGGAATAAGTTTAATCCACAATCTGAATGACTAAGAACTTTATCACAAAGACAAAAAGGAGATTTAATGTTGAGACCAATAATTTCAATCCCTTGCTGTTGAAGCAAGAGACAGGCGGTTAAACTATCCAATCCCCCCGAAACTAATCCTAACCCAGTTAGTTGATTGTTTTTTTTGGTTTTTTTACTTGACATGATATTTCTATTTAGATTTTTCTAATTAATAATCTCCAAGTCTTTTTCTCTGTATCTAACGTTTCAATTTCTAAGGTTTCGCCTATTTTTTGACGTTTACAATTAGCGGGAACACTATCTACTGCTGCTGGGAAATCTAACATTACTTTTAATAGTTCTCCACTTTTCATTTCTTCTAATTTTAGTTTTGTATATACAAAAGTCATAGGACATACTTTTCCTCGTATATCTAATTCCTGAATTTGTTGATGTTTAATATCTTTCAAATCATTCAAAACAAGCATCTCCTATATTGTACTCATGAGAAGCAACTAGATCTGTAGCTTCATCTCCACACGCTAAACAATTTTCATTTCTAACAACTTTTATAAAACTAAACTTATAGTTTAATAGATCTAAAAATAGCATTCGGTTTGTGATTAAATCACCTATATTCAAGATCGTCTTTATAGCTTCATTAGCTTGGATACAGCCAATTATCCCGGGTATTAATCCAATGATCCCTGCTTGAGAACATGACATAGTTGGTTCATGTTCAGTTATATCTCCAAAAATACATCGATAACAAGTAGTTTTTTCTTTAGGATTCACTGTTAAAATTTGCCCATTAAATCGGATAACCCCTGCTATTGAAAACGGGATTCCTAAACTAATACATGCGTCATTTATCAGCATTTTTGTGGGAATATTATCAGATCCATCAATTACAAAGTCAGAACCTTCTAAAATTCCTTTAACATTATTTGGTAAAAGAACATCATTTACACATTCTATATTTATTTCAGGATTTAATTGATGGAGCTTTTCATAAGCACTCTGGGTTTTTCTCTTGTTAATATCATTAGTAAAATGAAGTATTTGCCTATGTAAGTTAGATAAATCCACGTTATCAAAATCTACAATTTTTATATTTCCTATTCCTGCCGCTGTTAAATAAAATGCCACAGGAGATCCTAATCCGCCACATCCGATAATTGTCACTCTGGAGTTTAAGAGTTTTTTCTGTCCGATTCCCCCTATTTCTTTTAAAACAATTTGTCTAGAATATCTTTCTATTTGTTGTTGAGAAAAATCCATATAGATCAAATTTTAATTCTATTTTTTAAAATATAACTGAAATAAGTAATAGGAATTAACGATTATAATACTATGAAATGAAAAATTTTGGAGACATTTATTTTTTACTCTAATTTTTAATAAATAGGGAATTTGAATATAGTTTTACCTGTTTCTTTTGTGTTTTTTAATACTCTCCACTTTTAAAACAATAAAAGATTTTCATTTAGAAGATAATCTAATTTTTTCTTCTATTTTGTTTAATAAGGGTAAATTTTAAAAAACATCAATAAGATTTAAATATAAATACTTTGTAGGCATATATGATGATTTTTAAGCCAATATCCACAAAAAAAATGCTTATCCTAAATATTGGGATTATAATTGGGATTAGCTTAATTTTACCCATACTGTTAGATCTAATTGAAATAAGCCGTAGAATATTGCTTATATCATATTTGGGTACGGGTTTAATTATTTTTTTAGTAATATTAATGCTACTTGATATAGCTTTCTTATTTTTTCAAAAACAGAATATTTATTTATTTTCCTTGCTCAACATGAGCATTACATTGTTGATGTTCTTACTAATGATGTATAGTTTTCTTAATAATATTTTTGAATTTGTCAATGTCATGAATTACAGTGAGACCACACAACCTTTGATTTATAAGATTGTAGCGATATGGGCAGGTCAAGATGGTTCAATTATGATTTGGATACTCTTTAATTCAATTATGATAAACTTTTTTAGAATTAATAACCAAAATAAGGAGGATTTGGTATTTATACGCTCTATTATTATGTCGTTAATCATCTCTTCTATATTTACTATAATTCTATTTACAATGAATCCCTTTAATATTGATTTAACACCTGACGTACCAGGTGGTATAGGTTTAAATCCACTGTTAATATCTCCCTTTATGATTTGGCATCCATTTTTTACGTTTTTGGCATACGCGATCTTCTTGGTTCCTTTTACAATAATAATTGCCGAAGTTATCAGTCGAAACTCTAAGTTGTTAAATTCATACCAACAAAATTTTTACGATTTTTCTTTAAAGTTTGGGTGGTTAGTATCTACTTTAAGTATCGGATTAGGTGCGTATTGGGCTAAAATTGCTTTAAATTGGGGACGATATTGGGGGTGGGATCCTGTTGAGGTCGTATCACTTGTCCCATGGTTTTTCATTACCGCTTTCTTCCATACAATAATTTTTAAAAAGAAAAACCCGATTTTAATCAAAATTAACGTGAGTTTAATTTTCCTGTCAATTATTTTTTCTACACTTATTACCAGAACGGGAAATTTAAGCCCCCTTCACTCATTTACAGGAGGATCAGAATTACTGATTTGGTTAATAATTGTAGGACTTATTTTAGTAATTCTTCCTCTCTATGTTATATATATTGTACTAGATTATTTAACGATAGAATATAAGAAGAAGAAGCTATTTTTTGATTATTTAAGCTATATACTTTTGTTTGGATTATCATTTGTTTGCATCTTTGGTCTTTTTATTCCACCATTTACATTATTTCTATCAAGTTATTTCCCATTAGATGTTATTTATATCGGTCCCGACTATTTTATTATTACAACTTTAATTTTATCTGTAGGATTAGCTTTAACACTAATTTTTTGTTCTTTATGGGAATATTTTGATATTAAATGGATCGCACTTGCAATAGCTATTGGGTTAACAGTTCAATCAGTATTTTCTTTTACCTTACTCTTAATCTTAGATATATGGATTAATCCACTACTAATAATATTTTTCATTTCAATTATTGCCTCCTTTTATAAATTGGCTAATAACTTCGAAATCCGAAAAGGGATCAAATATTTTTTTAGATTAAATTCAAAAACGATAATCCATGCAGGAATCTCATTTATTCTGGTAGGATTCTTAATTGATCCCAATCTTGAGTTATATCAAGATATATTTTTCATCACAGGTTTTATTCTTTTAATTATTGGGATAATCCCCTCAATTTTTTCTGTATTCTTTACAAAGAAGGAAGAAGTTGTTTCATAATTATCAGATCTTATAATTATATCGTATTTGGATGCTTAACTGTGGCTTTATATATATCCTTAAACTTTTTTTTCTTTCTTTAATTTAAAGATAAAAGAGAAATAGTTTAAGTAAAATAATTTTTTTAAATAATTAATCACTAGATTTTTCTATTATTTTGAAATAATATACGGTTATTACATGATTAAGCCTAAACACAAATTAATAAATTGTGTAAACTTATCCAAACAATTTGGTTACTTTTTTGCATTAAAAAACATTTCTTTTACAGCTAAAGAAAATATCATAATTGGGATAGCCGGTGCAAATGGAGCAGGAAAAACAACATTGATCAAAATCTTATGTGGGTTAATCTCGCCCACCCTAGGAAAGATTGAGATTCAAGGAATGAATTATGAGCAGCATTCAAAGATAATAAAGAATAATATTGGAATATCAATCGATGAATCTTTTCTCTATGAAGAATTGACTATCTATGAAAACTTAAAATTTTATGACAATTTGCACCAAAATTTTAATAAAAACATTATACAAACTAAAACCGAGCAATTTGCTCAAAAGTTCAACTTAACAGAATGGATTAACGAACCAGTTAAGAACTTATCACATGGAATGAAACAGAAAGTAGAATTGATCAGGGTGTTCATGCATCAGCCTTCAATTTTATTTTTAGATGAACCGTTTTCTGGACTTGATTTTAATACGACTAAGCTCTTAATTGATACACTATTAGAACTAAAGAATAATGAAAAAGTGTCAATAATTCTCACAACGCATAAAACTGAAATCTTAACGCAAATCTGTGATGAAATCATCGTTTTAAGTAAAGGAAGAATCAATAAATCCTTTAAAAAAGAGGAATATGAAGATAATCAAATAGAATCATATTTCTAGGAGGAGTAAGAGCAATGGGGAATAAAAACAAAGATCAAAAATCAAGTTTAAAATTACTAAAAACAATTTTGTTTAAAGATATTAAATCAGAAATAAGACAAATTAATGATTTATTTTCTCTTTTTCTTTTTGGTATTATCTCAATTTTTATATTTTCTTCAGTGTATAACTTCAGTACTCAAAATCAAAATATGCCATTAGACATTTTTGTAATTGAAGTCTGGTTAATTATATTTTTTACCTTGATTTATCTTATGTCTAAGTTATTTGTGAAAGAAAAAGAATCTGGGACGCTTGGTGGATTACTTTCTTCACCAATATCAGGAAATATATTACTGTTGAGTAAAATCCTTTTTTGTTTAATCTTACTGAGCTTTGTTGAGTTAATATTATTCTTCTTCAGTATTTTTTTATCCACACCTATGATTGAAAATTTAAGCTTTACTCAGCTTGTTATTTTTATATTTTTAGGGGTTTTATTACCGACACTAGACTTGGCTATATGCGGTAGTCTAGTTTCTGCATTTTCAATGTATGCTAAAAATAAATCCTTTGTTTTACCGATTTTATTATTTCCCTTAATTTTGCCAATTACGACGCCTATAATCTCCTTAAACATTAAAATATTAGAAGGTAATTTAATATCTGAGATGTATTATGAAATAATATTTTTAATAGCTCATATTACTCTTATGATCTCAATCGTAACATTGCTTTCCCAGACTCTGTTATATGATTAAATAATATTAACTGCACTGCGTATGAACTTGAGTAGCTACAATAACTAGGGAAGAATCAAATAGTCCTGTTACTACTACTTGTATACCATTTTCTAAATCATTAGGTATTGGAATCCCACTTATATCAATAATAATGCTATATTCATTCTCAATTAAATTAAAATTCCCACCTGAAAATCCTTGTGCTACCCCAATTACTTGAATTTCTCTATTGTGGTATTGGGAGGGATTTGATGCAACTTGAGAAACTTGAAGATAAGGGCGGGAATTTATTGTTATAAGTGAAACAATAACAATTACCGATACAATTATTACACCAATCGCTATTAATTTAGATTTTTTCATTTTTCTTAATTCATTCTTTATTTTTTTCAAAACTTTCGATTCTCTTTAAAATTTTTCTTAGACGGAACATAGGATAAATAATTAATCCAATTATTACTAACCAAAATAGTATATAACTAATTGTTATTGTTAATGTATCTCGATATTCTAGTGACATTTAATTAGGCCTCCATTAACCTTTTTTGGATTAATATATTTAATCTTTCTTGTTCTTTGTCTAAATCTACTAGTTTTTTAACAATGTAAATAAAGAACATTGTCATGGCTATTAAATTGAGAAGCAGCATAAAAATTTTCAACGGATCCCAATAAATATTCCCTGCCTCACCCGGATTTGGATTAATTAAAACATGCAAGGATTGAAATATTATTGCTGAGAAATAACTTAAAGGTACTGTGGGAAATAAAGCAATACCCAAAGCTGCGGATAATCTTGCTTTCTTTTCTTTATCTTCAATCATACTCCTGAAAATCAGAAAAGCAATATAAGAAATTAATAAAATGAAAGTCATAGTTTGTCTCCCATCACTCCATTGCCAAAAATCTCCGGGTTTGGAACCATAACTCCCCGAAGTCGCATTATACCATAAAGATCCAGTTATTAAAGCAAAAGCAGTAAAAAAAACTCCAACGATTATACTATTTTTTCCTATACGGCTAAATAGTATTTTTTTAGTTCTTAAATAAAGAATATGAAAGAACAAACTAACACCAAACGAAAAATAACCAATCCATGCCCCCGAAACATGATAAAAAAAGATTATATAAACAATTCTATTGGGATCACCCCATACTATCAAGTTAGAGAGGGTTAATCCTATTATTAAGAATAAGTTGAATAATAGCATGTATAAGGATAAAATTAACAAACCATTAGTCCGAATAAAATTTGGAAATTTTATACTCATTAATTCATCAAAACACTAATGTAAATTATATGATATGATTTTTTTTATCAGTTAAAACATTTTTTATTCAGATTTAAAATTTGAGATTATAAAAAAAAAAAAAAAAGATTTTTATTAAGATATAAAGTTCTCAGTTCCTCAATCGTTTTCTCATTCTAATTACCAAAATAGTTGAAATAGCAACAGTACTACTAATAATTATCGTTAAAAGTCCACCTGGTATTGATGGTTGGGCTGCTGCTCCAGAAGGAGCTACAACTGTAATCGAGACAAAGTCTTCTACGTAAGTAATATTGGCTGATTCCATGTCAGTTTGATTCATGGCTGCCATTACAACTGCCCAAAGTTCAAAAGTTCCAGCTTCCATAGGCGCAAAAAGTTCAAAAACGTTATTAGTATTACTCGGATCATAAGATCCCCATTCATCTAAGCTCTCTCCTCTATTCAATGTTTGGTGATTGAGTGCTAATGTAAACTTGGCGTTGTCACCTTTATAGCCAGGAAGCCCTACTGATACTCTACCTTTACCTGATCGAACATACGGATCGATAGTAGCCTCTGTAAAGTTGAGGACGTCGATCTCTAAGGTAAAGGCTTGTCCTGGAGATAAATTTCCTGTTTCGTTAACTGTTAACACTAAAGTTCCGTTTACGCTTTCAACTGAATCATCATGATGACATCCACTATGAGTTCCTCCTTCGCCATTATCTTCCCATCTATAGAGGTATTCTTGATATCCTACTGCACCACCTATAACTCCAAAGATTAAGGCTGAAAAGATTAACACAGAAAGTAATTTAGTTTTTCTCAAAATATTTACCTTTTTATTTTTTAAAATTTTTCATTAAATTTTTAGTTTAAACTAATTTAGAGTTAATTATTAGTTAAATGATTAAAATATGACCCCTTTTTTAAGTATTGCTAAGTTTGGATAATTTAAACTTCCAAAATATACTCTGTTCCATTTTCTAACTTTTTCATTCGAAAAGTTTCATTTTGAAACCAGAATTTAATTTTTCTTTTACAAAAATAGAATAAAACGTTTTGATGTATCCATAATTGTGAAATTTTTAAATAATAAAAAAAATTAGTGGTTAAATTTACAGTTCTCCATTCTTCAATAGCTTTCTCATACTTGGTGAGCAAGTTATACTGTAAACTTCACATTATCACCTTAGGTGTCAAGGACACCGATAGTCACTCTACCTAAACTTGATTGATTTTATGGATCTAAACGATTCTCTATGAAATCAAAGATTGCGCATGATAATTTAAAAGATTGTCTTGGAAATATAATAAAAAAAATCAATTACCCTTACACGCTATTTTCCTTTAATTAAATAATATATAAGAGTAAATTTAAAAACTGTAAATTAAATTTATATTAATTATAGTTCATTAAGATCTGAATAATTATGCAATTAGATAATATTGATAAACAAATTTTAAAAGCTTTATTTGAAAATGGTCGTGAAAGCTTAAAAAACTTAGAACAGGTTATTTTTAAAACGGATCAAGAGACTATGTCCCATACTGGAATTGCGAAACGTATTACAAAACTAGAAGATTCTGGAATTCTCAAAGTTCAGGCTAATATAAATGCTAGCGCACTTCAATATAAAGCTTTCTTCTTACTAATGGAAATGAAGAATTATACAGAAGTGCAAAATATTATTAAAGCTTATGAAGAATGTCCAAGAGTATTTATGTTAGCTCGGTTAAATGGAGAGTATGATTTAATTTTAGGAATAATTGGACAAAATTTTGATATTCTACATAGATATATAGATCATTGTGGACCAACTAATAAACAGGGAATATTACATTCAACAGCTATTTCTGTATCCGAATTAAGAATCCCAAAATATCTTCCCTTTAACCCATTTGGTAAAAAAAGTAAAGAAAGCCAATGTGGAGCCGTTTGTAAAGATTGTGTGGCTTACTTAGATGGAAAATGTAATGGATGTGGAAGGTTTTAAATAGCTATTTAATCTCAATAGTTAATCTTACAAAATATTGTCTAATTCCTGATTGACTAATCTTTTGTTGATCTGATTTAATATCTTCAATTTAGATATTTTTTAAGTTTTAACGCCCTTTACCAATTAATTGATTAATTAACTCTTTATCTATATAGCCTAAATCTATAAAGAGTAAAGGATTTAATAAAATAAAAAGAAGGAAAAATTACATCTTTTCATAGGTAAAAAATGTTGGAAAGTATTGTTCCAAACTATTAAAAAAAAGGATTAATTAATATATACAGCAATTATTACACAGAGTTGAGTGAATGGGGAAAGTTACAAAAGTATTACTCCTATTAAAAGACATGATTTATGAATCAACTAGCCCTTTAGAAGTAATCCGTTTTGCGAAATATTACCAAAGTAAAGGGCTTGAGGTAACTGTTGTACTTTGGGGACCAATGGGAATTTTACTTGGAAAGAAAAATAAAATCGGTAGAATGCAATATGACAATGAAATGAATGAATGTATTAAAGTTGGCATAAAATTCAAATGCTGTGATCTTGCTGCTAATTTAATTGGTCTAGACAAATCAGAATTGATTGAAGGAATAGATTTAGTGGAATCATTTGTAGTAGCAGATCTAATATTACAATATCAAGAAGAAGGACAATTGATTTTTTCATTGTAAAAAAATGATTATGGACATTATGATGTTTTAATAATGGTGTGCTTCAGGATGCACTTCTTTAACAAACTTAAAGTTATAAATTTTGTCATTCGGAAGCTTTTCTTTAATATATCCTAACTTAAACATCGTGTTTATAAAACCTTCGGTTGATTTTAAATATCCTTCTGAAAGTGCGATGCAGTATTTTGGTGATATTTCAAGAACAGATTTTACATATTGCTTGTTATTATTTAAGATTGAAAATGTTTTAGCGATTATTACTGCTGCTTTTTCTTGAGATTCTCTAAGCATGTACGATGCTTTCTTATGATGATGCAGGAATGTTAATACTACTTCTGGGAAATTCTCAATCAAGTTTTCATGGAAAAATATTCCATAACTTGGGTTATTTGCTAATAAATATTTTGCGGGGATAATCAAATGAGATTTTAAAATTGTTTTGGCAAAAACAGCTAAGGCTGGTGTTCCGACGCCTCCTTCTAATATTCCTTTTTCCATATCAATGGCTATAAATTCTGCTTGCTTATAATTTTTTACTTTAATATCATCCTTTAAATTATATTCCTCTAAATAGTAATTAAGAATTGCATCGTGTATTGACCCAACGCTTGGAGTTCCTATAGTATGGCCTTTAAATTGAACTAGCGTTTCATATATATCATCATTTAGTTCTGTAATAGATTTATGATTTTTTTTACCAATCATAATGGTTCCCTCAACATGGCCACCAGCAACACATTTGATAGGGACGCCATTATCTATCCCAATTATAGCGGGAGGCAATCCCATATAGCCTATATCTAACTTTCCCTGTTTAAAAGCTTCGACCATGAGAGGTCCAGTACCAAATAAGGACCAATTTACTTTTAGGTTAAGATCTTTTTCTAAATCTCTATTCCCTATCAAAATCCAGTTAGTATGGTAAGCAGTTGAGAGATGTCCGATATTCAATTCTTTTTTTTTAATATGACTCACTACGTTTAATTGTTTAATATTATCAAAAATTCTACAATCTATAATTAATTATAATCTAAAATATTAATTTATTTAATTGCTTTTATGAAGATATATCAATTAAAATCTTAATATAAATTGGTTTTGAAGACTTAACTATGTTTGACGTTAAAATAACGTTTCTTTCATTATTGACTGATATTACTAATGTCGAAGAATTAAACTTACCAATTGAGGAAGGAGTAAATATAAGAGCAATATTAGAACAATTAACTAAAAAGTTTGGTTCTAAATTTGAAGAAATGATCTTTAAGTCTTCTAAAGACCTGAGCAAATATGTAATAATTACTGTAAACAGTAAAGATATTCGCATGCTTGATGGGCTTAGCACAAAGATTCAATTAAATGACGAGATCTCTTTTATCCCGGCTATCGCGGGAGGATAAGTTTTTAATACCTTTCTATTCTTTGTTTTACTTCTGACTATATTTTTCTTAAACTTATTTTAAACCTAAAAAAACAGTAAATAGAAAACCTAAAAAAAAATCAAGGATTTATTTATATAACATATATCTAAACGAAATAAATCAGCCAGTGTATCCGAGTAGTTAAGGAGGTGGCCTTTAGAGCTTTTAACAAGCTCTAGCCGAAGCAGAGCCATTGCTATTCAGCATCGTGGGTGCAAATCCCACCACTGGCTCCATTATTTATTATCACTTTCTTATTCAACAGAAACGAGATAAAAACTCTACTTTTGAAATATTCAATTTTAATAGGTTTACTACTATCTAAAAGTGGAATATAATTTATTTAGAAATAGCCACACAGAATAATGTAAGGGTCAAAATCAATTTTACGTCGAAAAAATGTTCAATATTTTCCCATTTTAGTTTATATAAGACTTGAGAAATTAGTATTATAAGCCAATCTATGAGAAATTATGCAGAATACTAATTGATTTTTTCCAAAAATTGGACTCCTTTTCTCTTTTAACTCACATTTGATTTTCTTAAATTAAAGAAAAAAAATAAATAAAAAAAGGAAGAGAGGAAATAGTGAAGAAAGGACCTGTTTGTTATGTTTATTATGCAATAAAAAAGAAACGTCAATTGAAATTAGAGCAAGAAGAAAGAAATCCTGATAGGAAAGAAGCAACAGATCTAACCGATATAAATGTAAATCACCAATGGACCTATTAAAATTACCTATTTTTTTATCTTATATTTAAACATCTTAAAACTTGAAAGAACGTTCTATTTTTATATGTATTTCGAATTTAATCCTTGTTTGGTATAAATTTATAAATACTCAGTAATCAATCATTAATCTATGAATGTTTACGATCTAATGATTAAGCGTAGATCTGCGAGAATTTTCAAGGACCAAAAAGTTGGAAAAGAAATTATAGATAAGCTTTTAGATTCTGCGAATAATTGTCCTTCAGGAGGAAATATTCAACCTATTTCAATAATTACTGTGCAAAGCATTGAAGGAAGGGAAAAGCTTGGGAAACTAATTGGATCTCAACCTTGGGTAAAAAATGCACCATTATTGATGATCTTTTGTATAGATTTCTATAGAATAAAGAAATGGGCTGCGATCTCAGAAACAGATTTTCAAGGTGAAAATGCGCTTTCACATTTTCTCATAGCATATGCGGATTTAATGTGTGCTGCACAAAATGTTGTTATTCTCTCTGAAAGCTTTGGGCTTGGATCAGTTTATGTGGGTTCAATACAAGGAATTATTGATGATGTTAGAGAAGATTTTTCAATCCCTAAATTAGTAATTCCAATGATGTTGCTTTGTATAGGATATCCGGAATCCATCCCCGATTCTATCCCAAAACTAAAACGAAACATAATTTCACATGATGAGAGATATAGAATATTAAATGATAGTGAAATCCAAAAAGCCTATGAAGATAAATATGGGGAATTCGATAAAGATCCTGAAAAATATTTCATGAAAGCCTATATTGAAGTTATTGAGGCAACTAAACAGGAAGGTGATAGGTGGTTAAAGTTAGCAAAAAGGAGAATGAAGAAGCTAGGGATAAAAAACCATGCTCAATTTTTATTTAATTTGAGATATCCCTCTAAAGCGATGGTTAGTATGAATAAAGATCAAATTCAGTCGTTAAAAAGGGCAGGGTTTAATTTTTTTTAATCTATATTTTTCTTACACGTTTAATATCTTTCAGTATACACAAAAAAACGGGATTTAATTCTTTTTAATCTTAGGCTCTCACACACATTTAAATTCTTTCAGTGTATCCAACAAAACCCGCGAGTAAGACTAGAATTCCTGCTATTAGACTTGTATATATAATCATAATTATACCAAAAACTACACATATAATCCAATTTAATTCTCCAAATTTTTGGGGTACAATTATACTCACGAGAATAATGCCGGCTAAAATAATTGTAATTATTAATAAGATTACCCCTGTTGTATCTAAATTCCTTTCATCATATCCTAAAATTGCCTCTATCAGGGAAATGATACTTCCTAATCCTGCTAAAAGCTTCATAATATCTTGATTTTGCATGATATTTACCTCAGTTTAATTCAAATTATATATTAAATCCATTATAATATGATATATTTATAATTTCCTAAAAATTGTATAAGAAGCAAAAGTTCATAAAATTATAAAAAAGATATATGAATATGGATTATTTTCTTGGTTTAGACTGTTCCACACAAGGTTTAACAGGTATTCTCATTGATTTCAATAAAAAAAGGACTATCTATACTGATAGCATTAATTTTGATAAAGATTTACCCCAATATAAAACTCAAAACGGAGTGTATATATCTAATGACGGTAAAACAGTTCATTCAAATCCTATTATGTGGATTGAAGCGTTGGAATTATTATTTACTAAATTCATGCACAATAAATTACCAATAGAACAAATAAAAGCAATCTCGGGATCAGGTCAGCAACATGGAACGGTTTATTTAAATAACTCATTTGAGTCGAGTTTGAAAAAATTAAATTCTAACAAAACGATAGCGAGTCAAATCGGAAATGTTTTTACGAGAAAAACAAGCCCAATTTGGATGGATTCGAGTACTTCTAAAGAATGTGAAGAAATTCGTCATAAATTAGGGGGGATGGAATCAACAATCAAAATAACCGGTTCAAACACATTTGAAAGGTTTTCTGGACCCCAAATAAGAAAATTTTTCAAACAGAATTATGATGAATATTTGAATACATCTATAATTCATCTAGTAAGCTCCTTTCTATCCTCTATTATTTTGGGTAAAAACTCTCCTATAGATCATGGTGATGGTGCAGGAATGAACTTGATGAATATTGAGACAAAAGAATGGGATCAAAAAGCCTTGGATGCCACAGCTCCTAATTTAAGACTAAAACTCCCACCCTTATCTAATTCTTATGAAATCATTGGCACAATATCTCCTTATTTTGTGGAAAAGTATAAATTTGCTCCAGATACACTTCTCATTCCATGGTCTGGGGATAATCCTAATAGTTTAATTGGTTTAGGCCTTACATCTAAAGGAAGAGTAGCGATTAGTTTAGGTACAAGTGACACATATTTTACCTACCTTACCCAACTAAATGTTGATTTGAGTGGCGAAGGACATGTTTTTGGAGCCCCTACAGGGGATTATATGGGATTGGTGTGCTATAAGAATGGTTCATTAGCAAGAGAGAGAATTAAAGACAGTTTTAATCTTACATGGAAAGAATTTTCAAAAATCCTTAATAATACTCCACCGGGGAATTATGGGAAAATTATGCTACCTTATTTCTTCCCAGAAATTGTTCCGCTGGTTCTGAAACCGAGAGTATACAGATTTGGATTTAGTAAAGAAGATCAAGACGCAAATGTTAGAGCTATAATAGAAGCACAGTTTTTATCAATGAAACTGCATTCAGAATGGGTACGAGAAAAACCAGAAGAGATTTATGCTACAGGAGGTGCTTCTACTAATTTGGAGATATTAAAAATTGCATCAAACATTTTCAATACAAATATTCGGCAATTTGAGGAGACAAATTCTGCTGCTTTAGGGGCAGCACTTCGAAGCTCTAAATCTTATTATGATACCATCAGAAAAGAAGTTGATTGGATAGAACTGGTAAATCAATTCTTAGAAAGACAAAAGAGTGTTGTTATAAAGCCTAATAAGAAGTATACCGCATTGTATAATGAAATGCTAGGTGTCTATAAGAAGTGTGAAAATTTCATTCTTAAGAATGGTGAAAATCCAGAAAAACAACGCCAAGATTTCATCAAAAAGTATTTTATAAATTGATTAGATCTCATCAGAATGTTTTAATAGAGAGATGACTTTATTAGGGTCAATCGCATTTAAAATTGTGCTTGTGCTGCTTAATATATCAACGTCTAATTCTTTAGCGTTGTTAATGTTAATTCCCCCATCTATATCAATAAGGAAATTGTATTTTTCTTTAAATTTCTTTAAACTCTTAACTTTTTCTATTGATTGAGGTATGAATTTCTGCCCAGAACCACCAGGATATACCGACATAACCAATACCAGGTCAATTAAATTTAAGTATGGCACAATTTCCATTATGTTAGTATCTGGATTTATTGCAATGCCTACTTTTTTTTTCATACATCTAATTTTTTCAATTATCTGGTTCTTATCTTGTTCGATCTCAAAATGGAATGTAAATACATTAACGTATTCAATGATTTCTTCGATAAAATGAGAAGGATTAATCACCATCATGTGCGCTATTATTGGTATTTTGTAAGTTTCACTCAAAATACGAAAAACATCCAAATTTAAGTTTCTTACGGAAGTAAAATTTCCATCTGACACATCAACATGAATATAATCAAGTCCATTTAAATCATGAATAAAATCTGGTTTAAAATCATTTTTTGCGTGTACTGCTACTGCTATTTTTTTCATATCTATATCGTGTATAGCTTTTGTCTTTTAAAAATGATTTGGATTACTAAAAAAGCAGTTAAAATATAATAATTTTAGAATTATGCTCCATTGACAACCTTTATTTTTGGAGTGTAAGCATCTTCTACACCATAATTATTGAAATTAATACTATAATGGTCTCTCCAATGAGCTTTAACGTCTGCTAACATTGATTTCATAGTTTCATCTTTGACCTTTCCTTCTGCACAAATTGTAGTTCCCAATGGTGTTGCAGTAATCTCTCCGTCTTTGACAACAATCTGGCCATCCTTTATAGTGTATGCTGCGAGTGAGAAAGCTTTCTCAATTGATTTTCCATCAGCTTTTTCTGGATCTAACTTGAAAATAGCGATGTCTCCAATTGCTCCAATCCCCAGATGACCTCGATCAGTCATACCTAAGCATTTTGCAGTCCCCGCCCTTGTTACCACGCATAGTTCATTCAATGTGAACTCGCGATCGATATCTTTTAATTGTGTTTTCTCTGATGCTTTTTTGGCACATTGATTTAGAAGGACATCATCTCTAGTTTTCTTATCCATAAGCCAACTGAAGATTTGCGGATAGGATGTGAAAGGTCCGCCATTGGGATGGTCTGTGGTCATATAAACCTGCCATGGGTTCTTGATTAATAATAATAATTCCAAACCTATTGCCCATTGGACTGCATTTACAGCAACTTTCGGAGAGAAGAAATACGGGACAATACCCGAGCCAGATTCACCCTCCACTTGCCCATTAATCCATTTTATTCCAGGTTTAGCCCCCCATGCTGCTGTTCCACCCAGATGATGGAGTGCGAACTCCCACGGACCGTCAGCGGTCATTGTAGTCGTTGCTGCCTTGCCAAATACCACTTGACCAGTATCAATGGTTACATGCTTATGTGTATTTAAATATTCTGAGATATCTGCAGCTCCTGACTCAAAGTCTCCCCAATTTGAGCCCCCATATGCATTGAATTGGCAATGGGTCAGATGGAAAGTACTATCTCTTCCTTTTTTTGCCTTAATTTTTTCTACTGTTTTAAAGGTTTCAATCGTATGTTCTTTATTTCCTGGATGTCCTAAATTGTTTGCATGGACGTGAATCGTGTGTGGTAATTGTAAAATTTCGTTAACTTTTGCTAAGCTTTCAATAATTTCTCTTGGAGTTACGTCGAAATGGAAAACTGACGAATCTAAGCTTTCACAATTGGCACCCCAAGCCCAATTTTCTACTCCTCCGGGGTTAACAATTTTTACAGCATAGCCTTTTGTAATTTTTAAGATCCAACTAATATATGCTGCTAATTTATCATAATCCTTCTCTTTTACGTACTCCATAACAAACCAATTATTACCAAAGAGAGGAAATGCTGCTTTATCTATAATAGGTATATCTAAGAATTCTTCATGGGTATGACGTGCCTTAAGAAGAGGCATAGCAGGTTCAACAACTGTAGTATATCCTAATCGAGCGTACCGATATCCAGTAACCATTGTTGATGGAACGGACCAGCCAGTTCCACTACGAGTTAGTTTAGTCTTTTTTTCATTAAATTCTTCAAGTTTATCGTCTGGTCGAAATGATCGGCCTAGGTTAACCTTAGTTCCTGCAATGTGTGAATGTATATCAACACCTCCTGGCATTACTATCATACCAGAAGCATCAATTACCTTCGCATCACCATTTACTTTATCTACAATAACACCATCTTTAATATGGATTTCTTTTTTCTCTCCATCAATTTTATTTGATGGGTCATAAACTAAGCCATTTTTAATTATTAAATCTTTCATAGTAATTTTCCTTGATAAATTAGATGATCTTAATACAAATTTGTAATATTTAATTTTTAGAATAAACCTACTAGTTTAAAGAATCTATTATTTTTATAAAGATTTATTATAAAATCTAAGAACTTTAAATGTAGAATATTATAACATATAGATTGGTAAAAATAAATTATTTATTTTTTACTTTTATTCAAAATCTTTTTTAAAAAATTCCTGTGAAATATTATTTATTTCAGCAGGTTCAAAAAATTGTGTATAATCAAGATACTGCTCCCAATTTATCTTTTCCTTTTCTGAGCGAGTGATTATCGCAGTTCTTGGTTCTGTTTTTTCCATTTTTTCACCTCTTTTTTTTTCCGTTTTATTTTGAACCTACGAATTCTTTTTAAGATAGTATCGTCTGGATATCAAGAGAGAACAAATCCATGAGAAAGGATATATCAAAAAAAGATTCGGGTTCGTCTCTCTTGATTTAGAGTAATAATACTACTACTACTAAATTGAGTAGTACTAATAACAATAATTTCTTCAAGAGAGATTTAACGAGCATTATTAATAATATGTATCGATTGTACATTTTTAAAGATTACTATATCACGCACATATGTATTTAATGAGAATAGAAAAAGATCTCTTTTTTATCAAAACAGTCTATAATATTAACAAAAGTAGTTATGAATAGTTTTCTCAAGAACTACTGAACAATAGGAGTTTTAGCAGAACTAACATACCTAAATATTCTTTACTTTAAAAGTAATTGAAGTGTAGTTTTTCTAATTGTCTAAACTTAAATAAAAGTTCTTTTTTCAATTAATGTGAACAACAAAATAACTACTGACAAGATTGTAAAGTTAAAAATAAATTGAAATTACTGTTTATTCATGGTAAAAATCTTTATTGTCGATGATGATCAATCTCTACAACGGTTATATATTTTAATATTAGAAGAAGCTGGTTTTGAAATAATTGATACAGCCCTTAATGGAAAAGTAGCTGTTGATAAATATAAGAGTTTTAATGAGAAACCGGATATAATATTGATGGACCATCGTATGCCAATAAAAAATGGATTAGACGCTATGAAAGAAATCTTACAGATTAATGAACACGAAAAAGTAATCTTTGCGAGTGCTGACATTTCCATAAAACAATCAGTTCTTTCGCTTGGTGCTTTAGCTTTTCTCGATAAGCCATTTAATATGAAGAGATTATTAGATATTATTAAGAAAGCTGTTAAGGAAGTAAATGTGAAACGATGATTCTATTATAATAAATTTTAGATATTTATTGAAAATACTCTTTTTATCTAGAATCAACTCTCAAGTTAACTATTGTTAATATTTTAGATTTACAAAAGATGATATATCCTTAAAAAGAAGTTAGATTAACTAAAAAATTTGAAAATGAAGGGAAACGTTATATACTAGATTCATTCTATCTATTATTAAAAGAAATCTTTTTAAAAATTTTGGTAATCTTAAAATAAGAGAGTGATAAAATTGGGAGCTGGAAAAGTTCTTGCTTTAATTGGGGCTATTATAGCATTGGTAAGTGTAGCCTTGAGTTTCATCGCACCAGCATTTTTTGGTTGGTATAGAATAGAAGTGTCTTCTTTGGGAATAACAGTTGGTGTCTACATTACTGGCATAGGGTCTATAGTTACAGTACCCGCAATATTGCCTGTTGAGGGAATGGCTATTTTTGAATTAATAGGGGGAATTGTGTTAATAATAGGTGCTATTGTATGTATTGTTGGTGCTGTCAAAGAATCAAAAGCTGCGGGGATTGTTGGAGGAATTTTGATACTTGTGGGTCCTCTTCTCTTAATATTGGATCTTCTATTAGGTTTAGGTGATTTTGCAGCATTAATAGCACTTTTAGGTGGTCCTACAGGCACTAGCGCATTTTGGGGCAGTATTACGATAGTAGGGCCCCCCGATGTAGTCATGTCGTGGGGAATATGGATTGGTGCCTTCCTAGCATTAGGTGGTGGAGTTTTGGGATTGATAGGTGGAGCAGCCGTTTAAACTAATATTAAATTTTTTTTTTTAATTTGATTTTTAACCAAATCATCTATATGAAAATAAGTCACTATTAAATAGAACTAGAATCTATTTATTATTAAAACTTTAATTTAAAATAAGGTGTAATTTTTGGGAGCAGGAAAAATTTTCTGTATTTTAGGAGGTATAATAACACTTTTAGCCACATTTCTTTTCTCACTTG
The DNA here is from genome assembly GCA_019894875.1 of Promethearchaeota archaeon. Next base: position 51,656 of record JAGXNR010000011.1, read on the forward strand.
CATCTTTTGAGATCTTACCAGGTGTTTATTTCTATCTATATTTTATTGGATTCTTGAGAAACATTGGTGCCATTTTTTCTTCTGGTGAAATGATAATAATAATTGTTGCAATAGTATTCTTAGTCTGTATGATCTCTGGGTTCTTAATATTAGGCGGTGTAAAAAGTCGGGCTATTGCGATAATCGGATCAATACTTGCAATCATGCTTGGTGCATTCTTAGTATTAGCTTTCTATAACGTATTACCACCTGATGTTACTATATACATTCTACTCTTATTTAATGATGCATTAGTAGCTGGAATTATACCGTTAGACGTTTCCCTTGGAGTTGCTTCACTTGGAACTTTTCTTTTCCTAGGTGGTGGAATTTTAGGCTTAATTGGTGGAATTCTGGGTACTGATGATCTTTAAATTCAATTTCTTCTTTTTTTTTCAAATTTTTTATTTATACTAAGGATTCAAGCAAATAAGAATCTAATATCTAAATTAAGTTAAAATTAAATTGATCATTAAATCTGTATATTATTAAAAATTCCCGAGATTTTAGGAAATGGGCCTACGTTTGCTGCGATTATGGGTACTGAAGTGATGATTGTGTATATTCTTACTATCGTGTATCTCGTCTTCGTACTTTCGGGGATTCTACAACTAGTGGGATTAGCAAGCCGGGTTGTCGCAATTATTGGTTCCATTTTGCCAATTGTGATTAGTGTACTAATTATTCTTATTCTTCTTGGAGTATTGGATTACGGTTCCTATACTCTCTTATTGGCACGTCCAGATATTATAGAGGGAATATTGCCATATCACGTGCCTTTAGGAAGCCCAATTTCATTAGGTACATACACATTATTAGCTGGTGGAGTTTTAGGGCTTATTGGTGGAATATTAGGTACAAAAGACGAATATTAGGTACAAAAGGTTAATCTATCTTTTTTTTCTTTATTTCAGCTAAGCCTTATTAAAAAAAAGATAATAAAAAAATCATGATCTAATTTTAGTTTTAAATTTCTTTTGTTAATAGTAAGGAAATACAACCATATCCAAAACCATAGATAAGACCTATTCCTATATATGTAAGGACTAGAGAGAATATAGTTTCGATGGGAGCTCCAATGCCAATAAGATCAATTAGAAACCAAATTATTACTACTAGGGCAGATATCATAACAGCAGCAAACCATCCCCCAAAAGCTTCGATTTTATTTTCACCAAATCGTCCTGAAAGAATAGCAGCTACTAAGGGTGCGATAATAAATCCAATAAATAGGATTAAAGCTCCAACTTCAAAGGGCATTCCACCAATCCAGTAACCCACTTGCGATATAAGTATAGCGGGAAATTGTAGACTAACTATTGGTCCAAAAATCAATAAAAGGATATTCGAAGGTGTTGATG
>JAGXNR010000120.1 GCA_019894875.1 Promethearchaeota archaeon
CGCAAATATTATCTCGCTTTTAAAAATTAAAGAACTATTAATTACTCCTGCGAGTTCAAATCCTATATAGTTAAGAACAGGAACAATACTAAAAGTAAATCCGATAATTACAAGTAATTTAATACTACTAACCTTTTTCCATCCATTTAATAAAGATTCATCTATTAGTTGTTGTGTCTCATCTATCTCCACTTCTATGCCCTTCTTTAGATTTCTTCTTTCTAAGAAATAAGCTGGTAAGAAAATTAGTGCTTGTATTAAGGATGTAATAGCAGCAAATAGATAAGGGTCAATAATCTTAGGTCTGGAATTTGCTATGACCGGTTGGAGCCCTATCGTGAAAATAGCTATTATACCAAAAAGGAGTCCTTTTTTTAAGTTCTCATTCTCCACAATACATAAGAAAATGTGGAGAAAAATAATAAGTATTTAGTTTTAAATGTCTTTCAAACAAACTAAAATAGATTCAGAATTTTTGTTTATACTTCCTAAGTGAAGAAACAAACGTCTAATGAACTAACTCAATACTTTCCCGAGCAACTTCCTTAAGAAGAATTCGATTGACTAATTTTTTGTCGCTTTCTTTAACTTCTTCATACGAAGTAACAATCTGATTAATATATAAATCAACTCTTGTCGGGTGTGGTAAAACTTCTTCTAACATAATCTTGATAAGAAAAATTAGAAACAATTTATAAAATTTCCTATTTTTCATTCAACAAAAAGGAACGAAACTGCTTATTAAAAATAATTAGAATGAGATTTAAATTTATAAAAAATGGTCTAAAAATTATTAATATATTCAAAACTCTTCTTTTAAACTAAGTAAATTGAAGCTAATTTGAATCAAAAATGATGGATTTTTACGATCAAATTTTATGGTCATATGAAAATAATAATTTTTCAAACGAAATTTCAGAATTAGCCTTTTTGAAGATTATGATAAATTTAATGAATGAATACAATTATCCTAACGGAGAAATTAAAAACTATCTTATATTTCTATTAAATCTAATGGTAATTGAAGAACCAGATCGCTTTAATACTATTGGAAAAGCAGTAAATGCTTTAACGAGTCATGAACAAAAGTTATATTTAGAAATATTAAGTCAAGAATTCCTAAGTTAGGGGAAAATCAATTTTTTTAATTTTTTATAATGAAAAATATAAAAAATCTTTCAGAATAAACTCAGTAATGGTTTTACTCTCAATTTTCCTTCTGGATTTTTAATACACTCCAAGATTTTCTTGGATAATTCTTTTTTCTTTTGAAAGTAAAGTTTCATGATATCCCCTATAGGCATTCCAGGGTATCGATTTACCAATGCAAGATCTCTCCGAGGGCATCCTCCCGCTCTCATGCAGCAATAGGAGATCGAGTCAAAACATACAATATCTGACGCCCAATCATTCTCTTCTGAAAATTCCTCTTTAATCCTCACAAATTCTTCGGGATCCATTCCTATTTCTTTTAATTTCTCGTCTCTCTGACATTTAAATCCAAATGTTAAAGAAAATCCTGGTTTACAGCAGAAAGTTAAGGCCCTATAATCACCGTCCATACAGATAGGGACTGGAGCATCTTTCTCCCAACCAGGAAGGTCACGAAGTTTATATTGTTCTATATTAGCCATTAGTCAACTTACTCCTGTATCAGCTAGTTTTAAAGGTAAAGGGCTCTCGGGGGGAATCGAACCCCCCCCTAGGGATAACTGCTAAAGCAAATATTAGCTTTTATTCACAGTCCCCAATACTAACCACTATACTACGAGAGCCATTTCTAGGTCTTACAGTAAATTTGTATTTACTTGCGAAATATAATATTTACTACTAAAAAAGTTTTATTTAACCTATCTACTTTTCTATTCCATTTACAATGCTTATGATATAGGCTAATAATTGATTTATAGCATCATCTAATATTCCAGAATTATCTACAAAAAAATCAGCTTCTGGGAACTGTTGATTTTTCCGTGCTCGTTCAATTCTTTTATGTAATATATCCTCGCTTTCTCTTTTTCTATCCTTAATCCGTTGGTAGGTGATTTCAAAAGGAACCTCCACAAAAATAACCCTAACATCACTATATTTTTCTTTGGCTTCGTTAACCGCGGTTCGACTAACATTAATAATAACAGGATGCCCTTTTTCTAACCAATTTTCTATTTCTACAGGAATACCATAGTCTAATTCGTAAATATGCCATTTTAAAGCAAAACTTCCTTTCTTTTCCATTTCTTTAAATTCTTCTGGAGTTATTGAAATATTTCTTTCGAATTCAGAAGGAGGTCTTGTGATAAATCTTCTTGGAACAATGATTTCCTTTAAATTTTGAGGGTACTTTTTAATAATGCCAGATATAATAGAATCTTTTCCACTCCCACTATTCCCGATTATTAGAAATAACGTACCCCGATAGTTTTTTGCCATTCACTTTTTATATTATATAACTTAAATCTTATAATCTATTTTAATTCAATTTAAATCTAGTATTTACAGAAAAAAAACCTTATCATCCTTAAAAACAGAAAAAATTAAAGTGTGAAAGGTGTTATCAATCTTAAAAGAGAATTTTTTTTTAATTATTACCCTTCTAATTTAGAAATGGCTAAAAAGAACATTTATGAAAAATCTAAGATTTCAGATATACCTGAAAGCCATCAGAGATATTTAGATGAGATCTTGAGCATATCAAGAAAAAAAAAGGGAGGTTGGGTTACAAATAAAGAAATTGCGGAGAATCTTAAGGTAGAACCCGCTTCTGTGTCAGGCATGTTAGAAAAACTAAGAAAGAAAGGACTAATCAATTGGGAACCGAGAAAATCAATAAGATTAACAGAAAAAGGGAAAAAAATTGCCCTACAATTAGATGAAACACATGCTTTACTTTACCAATTTTTCGCTAATGTTCTAAAAATTGAAGATAAAGAAGTTATTGAAAATTTATCATGCGAAATAGAGCACCATATTACTCGAGATGTAAAAGAATCATTAGAAGATTTTCTCTCAAAATATTTAAAATAGGATTCATTGATGCAATTAACTTATTTTATTCTCTAATACTAAATTAAAATGTCTGAAGAATTAAATAATCAAGTTGACTTGGTCAAGAATAAATTCGAAAACTTTTCTAATTTTATCGAATTACCTGATTTTAGGTCATTTCTATTGTTCACTTTAACTAGTCAGGTACCTATGAACGTTCTGGCTCAAATGGGTTTAGGAGGTAGTAAAGAAATAATCAACTTACCTTACAATCCTATTATGAAGATTTATTATCAAAAAATTAATCTGATATCAGCAGGATCATTGATAGTTTATGTTAAAAGTGATCCCATTTCTGAGAAATTTATTCTCGAGAAAGATGATCCCACAATTAAGAGTTTCTTAAATCCTAATGAAATGAGTTTAGCCTTTCGAGGAAAAGAAAAGTTTCTTCTACCGAAGATTAGTGATTGTAATAATTGTTATGTAGATAATAATTCAAAAATAACTATAAAAATTGATGACTTGTTCCATTCTTTAGAGAGTTTTCTTGCAGTTGCTGAACCAAATTTGCTTTTCGTTATTGATGGTAATAGTGATTCTGATCCCGATATTTTATTTACTTTTAACATGATGCCAGAGATACCGGGGAGAACCGATAAGAAGATACTAAAAATTGATGTTTTTATTGATAGCAAGCATATCACCAGAGAGGTTACATACATCAAAAGAGAAGAGGATTATAAAATAGAATATCTTAAGGAAGTCAAAGAGGTTAGTCATGCTGAAATTTATAAATCGTCTTTTTCCTTGATTGTGCATGTAAAATCTTTAAATGAACCATAATTTCTTCCTAATCTTATTATTTAGAAGTAAAATTAAAGATTAAGTCCTTAAGATATAAAGCAAATATTTCCTCATTAATAATTGACATTTATGAGACAAGAGGATTATTTATATTCGTTAGAAATTAAACGGTTAACACCATTAAAGGATTAATATATTCAATTTATAAACCATCCGACAAAAATTATAAAGTATAACAATAATTCATAACATTTTTGTTATATTATAAGGTTAAATGGGTTATTAGTGATGAAGATCATAACAATTAATTTACCAGAAAAATATTTAGCAGCAATCCAAATTCTAAATGATATGGATATTCTACCTTCTCGAAGTGAAGCAATAAGAATGGCGCTTCACGATTTCTTAGCAAAGGAGTTAAAGATGTATAACGATCTTGATGATGACAGCTTTAGAATGCTAATACGTAGTAGAAAAAGTAAGATTAATCACTAAACTTTTTTTTCTTCATTTTATACTGTTATATAACACAGAGTTAAGAATTAATTATCATCTATTTTAAATATAGAATTTATCGAGAGGGAATGCTTAATTCTTTATAACATGATAATGGTAGAATTATATCTAAACAAATTTAAACCAATTTAAATTAATCCCCAATAGGAAAATTATTATGAATATTGATATTGATGTTTGTAACGGTTGCGGGCAATGTATTTTTATCTGTCCTGTCCAAGCAATACAGATGATAGATAAGAAAACTATTATTAATGAAGAGAAATGTGTTGAATGTTCAGTTTGTTATAGAGATGCTAACTGCCCGGTTAAAGCAATTAGGATGAAAAGATTAATATGGCCTAGAGAAGTTCGAATCCCTTTTAGTAATGTAATTGCTACACATAAAGTAACAGGGATTGGGGGACGCGGAACAGAAGAGATGAAAACAAATGATGTAACTAATCGCTATGGATTCAATGAATTTGGTATATCCATTGAATTGGGACGTCCCGGAGTGGGAACAAGACTAGAAAATATCGAGTTATTCACAACAAGGTTTTCAAGAATTGATGTAATATATGAAGAGAAAAGTCCAGTGACATCTCTAATAATAGACGATGACGGACATATCAATGAAGATGTGAAGAACGAACGTGTTCTTTCTGCAATAATAGAATTTAAAATTCCTACTAAAAAATTATCTCAAGTTTTAGAAGTGATTAGTGAAGTAGAAAATGAAATTGATACTGTTTTTTCTGTGGGTATAGTATCAAGAATAGATGAAAATAACACAGATGAAATTATAGATCGAATAAATCAATTAGGTTTTGAAGTAAGACCGAATGCTAAAATAAATATAGGGCTAGGTCGGCCATGAGGATAAGAAGGTAAAAAAAATGACTCATACATTACACAGGAAAGGAAGTGAAGTGGATTTAAAAGAAGATTATGTTATATTAGCTATGATTGCGGGAGGAATCAATGATAATTACGATGATTCGCGCCAAAAACTCATAAGAATTGGAGAGATTATGAAAGAAAATATCCCTGTTAATATTATGTCTGAAATAGGTTGGAAAACATCTGCTACGATTACGGCTACTTTTGATGATCTTGAATCGGTAAAAAGCGTAATTCGACAGCTAAAGAAAGAAGATTTAGGGATTTCAATAGTGATTAGTGGATTAATTTCTGAAATAAAAGATGCACTTAACGAAGTTGGGTTAGATATTCATACAGTTCATTTCTCTTTAGGGACATTTGGGGCTAGGAAAAAGGAGTTATTACCACCTGAAAAGATTTTAGAAGTTACCACGATGTGTGGTCATCACACGGTCTCCCCACAATCAATTACACATTATGTAGAATTAATAAAGCAAGGAAAAACAACAATAGAAAAAGCAGCAAAAAAGTTAACAAGACCTTGTGTTTGTGGTATTGTTAATACTTCTCGGATTATCCAGATACTTAATTCGTTAGTCAAAAAATAAATTTTTAATTTTACTTTAATCATATCTGAGCTTAAGATATAAATACTCAACTATTATATTTTCAATTAATCCTCAATAAACTAGAATTTAAATTTAAAAATTAGGCTAAAAATTTGGTGATAACAAATGAAAATAGGAATAATTGGGACGGGAAGCATGGGTAAGGGCTTAGGATTTATCTGGGCACAAAAGAACCATGAAATCATGTTCGGTTCACGTGATCCAGTAAATGCTGAAAAATTAGCTAGCAGATCTGCTGCAAATGTGTCTGGAGGGACGTATAAAGATGCTGCTCAATTTGGTGATGTTATAGTTCTCGCAGTTCCGTGGTCCGCTGTTAAGGAAACTATCCAGATATTAGGAGATTTGACAGGAAAAATCATTATTGATTGTACTAACGCTGTAGCACCGCATTTAGGGGGTTTACTATTAGGACATACGGTTTCTGCTGCGGAAAAAATTGATGAATGGGCAAAAGGAGCAAAAATCATAAAAGCATTTAGTTCTCTTGCGGCTGAAAACCTAACAAAATTGCAATTCGGTTCACATATTGCAAGTACTTTTATTTGTGGAAATGATTTAGATGCTAAATCAATCGTACGGAAATTAGGTGAAGAAATAGGTTGTGATGTTGTGGATGCAGGACCCTTAGAAGCTGCACGGTTAATCGAACCACTTGCAATGCTATGGATTAATTTAGCATATAAACAAGGTATGGGAACAGATATTGCTTTTAAATTATTACGACGGAGAAAAGCAATATAAAGATGTTTTCATTGTCTCTCTAATTTTTCTTTTTCCTAATTAATAATAAATTATTTAGAAATTTATCGAAGATCGTCTTTAGCTATTATATCTTAATCTAAGAAAATTACATAAAAATGATAAATACTCATAAATAAATTATATTTTAATAGAAACAGTTATGAAGAATCGAATTATGAAATTAAGAAAGGAATATAGAAATTCCCTATTCCCTCACACTTATTCTATTGTGGCTAGGGATCCTAAAACTGGTGAAATGGGTGTAGGAGTGCAAAGCCATTATTTTTCTGTGGGCTCTGTAGTTGATTGGGGCGCTTCTGGTGTTGGGGTTGTAGCGACACAATCATTTGTAAATAAATCTTTCGGTTTGAGGGGTTTAGAACTGATGAAGCAGGGAAAATCTCCAGAGGAGGCACTAGATATATTACTCTCAGATGACGAGGGAAAAAACGTAAGACAAGTTGCTCTGCTTGATTCTCAGGGGAGAGTCGCCGTACATACAGGATCAAAATGTATTAAATTTGCTGGACATAAGACGGGGGATAATTTCTCAGTTCAGGCAAATATGATGTTAAAAGATACCATTTGGCCTGCAATGGCACAAACGTTTGAAAAACACAAAGATATTCCCTTACCAGAGAGGATAATCAGATCATTGCAAGCAGCAGAATCAGAAGGAGGAGATATAAGGGGAAAACAATCAGCTGCTTTATTGATTGTAAAAGCAGAGCCCGTAGAGAACAAGTGGGATGATCCTTTTATAGATATAAGGGTGGAAGATCATTCAGAACCATTGGAAGAACTAAGTAGATTACTAAAACTTCGAAGAGCCTATGAGAGTATGGATAAAGGAGATGTTGCTATGGAAAAAGGTGATGAAGATAATGCCTTAAAGGAATATAATACAGCAAGCAAATTGTGTCCTAATAATATTGAGATGAAATATTGGACAGCAATTTCTTTAGCTAATATTCAAAGATTTGATGAAGCATTACCATTATTTAAAGAAATTTTCAAAATTGATCAAAATTGGCGAATACTCACAGAAAGGCTACCTGAAGTGGATCTATTAAACATATCTAAAGATAATTTAAACAAAATTTTAACACTAGAGTGAATGAATATGAAAATCGCACGATATTATAATAATGAGGATGTAAGAGAAGACGAAATGGCTAAGCCAACAATCGGTCAGGGAGAAATTTTAGTTAAAGTAAAAAAATCTGGAATTTGCGGATCAGACATACTTGAGTATTATCGTTTTGCAAAAATGAAAAAGTTAGGTGTAGATTCATTGATTTTGGGGCATGAAATAGCAGGAGATATCGTGGAGAAGGACGAAATCGTTGATCATCTCAAAGTTGGTGATCGGGTATTTGTTTCTCATCATGTGCCATGTTTTGAGTGTCATTATTGTAAACAGGGGCACCACACTGCGTGTGATTTACTACACAACACAAATTTTGATCC